>CADBRO010000133.1 GCA_902797075.1 uncultured Lachnospiraceae bacterium | reverse complement strand
GCTTCGCGCAAAGAAAGGCAGACGGACATTGCGTCCGTCCGCCCGTGATACTCCCCGATTTATATCAGAGGTGCAGGACTCTTTCCTTGATCTCCTGCGTCCTTCCCTGATTCCAGAACTGGGTACCGATATAGCCGCAGGTCCTGCGCGCGACATTCATCTTGTCCTGATCGCGGTTCCCGCAGTTCGGGCATTCCCAAATCAGCTTGCTGTCTTCTTCGATAATCTGGATCTCTCCTTCATATCCGCAGACCTGGCAGTAATCGCTCTTGGTATTGAGCTCGGCATAGAGGATCGTGTCGTAAATATGCCTCATAAGCTGAAGTACCGCTTTCGTATTGTTCTGCATATTCGGAACTTCAACGTAGCTTATGGCGCCGCCCGGAGAAAGCTTCTGGAATTCCGCTTCCTTCGTGAGCTTGCTGAAGGCGTCGATCTCCTCTGTTACTCTGATATGATAGGAATTCGTGATGTATCCCTTGTCCGTAACGCCCCGGATGATGCCGAAACGTCTCTGGAGACACTTCGCGAACTTGTAGGTCGTGCTTTCAAGCGGCGTCCCGTAGACACTGTAGTCGATATTCTCGGCCGCTTTCCACTTCGCGCACGCGTCGTTCAGCGCCTGCATGACCCGGAGGCCGAAATCCGCTCCTTCGCCGCTTGTATGGGATACGCCCTTCATATAGTAGACGCACTCCGCAAGACCCGCGTATCCGAGGGAAATCGTGCTGTAGCCGTTGTAGAGCAGCTTGTCGATCGTCTCGCCCTTCTTCAGGCGGGCAATCGCCCCGTGCTGCCAAAGAATCGGGGCACAGTCGGAAGTCGTTCCGAGAAGCCTTTCGTGGCGGAGCCTGAGCGCCCTGTGGCAGAGCTCCAGTCTCTCATCGAGAATCTTCCAGAATTCATTCTCATCCTTGTGTGACGAGCACGCGGCGTCCACCAGGTTGATGGTCACGACGCCCTGATTGAATCTTCCGTAGTATTTATGCGTGGATCCGGAATAATTGCGCGCATGCGCCACGTTTCCGAGTCCTGCGTCCGTGAAGCGGTCCGGCGTAAGGAAGCTTCTGCAGCCCATGCACGGATAGACGTCTCCGCCCTTCAGCTCCTTCATCTTCTTCTCGGAGATATAGTCCGGCACCATGCGCTTCGCTGTGCAGCGCGCGGCCAGTTCCGTCAGATAGAAATACTCGGAATCGTCGTGGATGTTATTCTCCTCAAGAACATAAATCAGCTTCGGGAAGGCCGGCGTAATCCACACACCCTTCTCGTTCTTGACGCCCTGGATTCTCTGCTTCAGCATCTCCTCGATGCACAGAGCCAGATCCTTTCTCTCGCGTTCATTTTTCGCTTCACCGAGATACATGAACACTGTCAGAAACGGCGCCTGTCCGTTGGTGGTCATAAGAGTGATCACCTGATACTGGATGGTCTGGATTCCCTTCTCTACCTCGCGGCGAAGTCTTTCCTCAACGATCCGGCTTACAGTCTCGTCGTCCGGACATACATTAAGGATATTCAGCTCTTCCAGAACGGTCCTTCTGATCTTCTGTCTCGATACGTCGACGAACGGTGCCAGATGTGCAAGCGAAATGCTCTGGCCGCCGTACTGGTTCGACGCCACCTGCGCGATGATCTGCGTCGCGATGTTGCATGCAGTCGAAAAGCTGTGCGGCCGTTCGATGTAGGTCTCTGAAATTACGGTGCCGTACTGAAGCATGTCCTCGAGATTCACGAGGCAGCAGTTGTACATGTGCTGTGCGAAATAATCGGAATCATGAAAATGAATCAGACCTTCGCGGTGTGCTTTTGTAATCTCCGGCGGGAGCAGAAGTCTCTCGGTGATGTCCTTGCTCACCTCGCCCGCCATATAATCTCTCTGCACTGAGTTGACCACAGGATCCTTATTTGAGTTCTCCTGCATCACCTCTTCGTTATTGCACTCAATCAGTGAGAGGATCCGGGCGTCCGTCGTATTGGCGCGGCGCACCAGCGAACGGTTGTAACGATATTTAATATATCCTCTCGCGACCTGATACGCGTTCTTGTGCATGATCTCGGTCTCGACCATATCCTGGACTTCCTCGACCGAAACCGCTCGGTTCATCTTCTCACAGGCGTGCATGATATTGGCAGCGATCGCGTCGATGTCCGCGTCTGTAAGTTCTCTCTCTGAACATGCGTTATTAGCCTTCGCTACCGCGATCGCAATCTTCTCCGAATCGAATTCCGCTTCCGATCCGTTGCGCTTGATAATCTTCATCTCCCCACCCCATTGCGTGAATTTACGCGTTTTTTCTTAAATACCGCGACCAGAATCCATTCTAGCAAAGTCGGTGGGGAGAGTCAACGGAAGATAACAAGATCTTGTATTTTTCAGAATATTATCTACAACATTATGTGGATCTTATGTCACCCTGAAATGCCGGCGAGCCTTATAAGTACACGCACCATCGTCTCCATCTCGTTGATGGATGCGTATTCAAAACGGCCATGGAAATTATAGCCGCCGGTGCTTAAGTTCGGGCAGGGTATCCCCATGAACGTGAGCGCGGATCCGTCCGTACCGCCTCTGATCGGCTGAACGGCCGGGCTGACCCCTTCGGCTTCAAAGGCCGCCTTTGCCCGCTCGACGAGCTCCATGCGGTCCTTCAGGCACTCGGCCATGTTGCGGTACTGATCCCGGATTTTGAGCTCGAAAACGCCGTCTCCGTACTTCCCGTTCAGGTAGGCGGTCACATTTTCAAGATACGCCTTCCTGTTCATGAACTTCTCCCTGTCGTGATCGCGGACGATGTATTTGAGAAGCGCGTTCTCGCAGTCTCCGCTGATCTCCTCGAGGAAATAGAAGCCCTCGTAGCCCTCCGTGTGCTCCGGAACCTCAAAGGGCGGCATCATGCCGTGAAATTCCACGGCGAGGGCAGCTGCGTTAATCATCTTGTTTTTGGCGTCGCCCGGATGGACAGATCTTCCCCGGACCGAGATTTTCGCCGCGGCGGCGTTGAAGCACTCGTATTCCAGCTCTCCCAGTTTCCCGCCGTCGACGGTATACGCCTCTTTCGCCCGGAACCGTTCCGGATTAAAATGATCCGTGCCCGCGCCGATTTCTTCATCCGGCGTAAATGCGACGGCAATCCCGCGGTGAGGAATCTCCGGATGGGCGACGTAGAACGCCAGCATTTCCATGATTTCCGCGACGCCCGCCTTGTCGTCGGCGCCAAGGAGCGTGGTTCCGTCCGTCGCGATCAGGTCCTCGCCGATATGATTCAAAAGCTCGGGAAAATCCTCTGTCTTAAGAATATCGTCATTTCCCTGATAGTTCCGGATAATCCGCGGGCTGACCCCGCTGCCGGACGCAGCCGGAGAAGTGTCCATATGCGCGACGAAACCGAGATACGGCTCGCTTCCGGGAAGAGATGCGTACACATAGCAGTATTCCTCGTCAAAATCAGTCTCTATGCCCATCGCGCCGAGCTCGGCCGCAAGAAGGCGGGCCAGATCGAACTGCTTTGCCGTAGACGGCTGTACGCCGGTCTCCTCCGCAGACTGTGTGTCAATTTTTGCGTAACGTATGAAGCGTTCTGTGAGTGGACTATTGGGTGTCATATCATATTCTCCCGATTCTTATGCTTTCCGCTGATGGTTCGGACCGGCCGGCATTTCCCACCCGAAATGATCGGTATGCAGGAGGAGCTCAGCCTTCTCCGAAAGCGGTTTTTCAAAATAGTTGTCGTAGATTTCCTGTACGCCGGGATTTTCATGCGAAAAGCGGATGGGGTTATTGAGATCCAGCTTATAAAGCGCTGCAGCTCTCTCCGGCGTGAGATTGAATCCTTCGTGGATCGGCAGACCTCCGCCGTTTGAACAGCCGCCCGGGCACGCCATTATCTCCACAAAATCGTACTGCACCTCTCCTTTTTTGAGAGCAGTGATCAGTTTTCTCGTGTTTCCGAGTCCGGATGCCACAGCGACCTTCAGCTGTTTTCCCTGAATTTCGAAAACCGATTCTTTCCATCCGTCGAAGCCGCGGACTTCCCGGAATGCGTCCGGCTCCGGATTTGTTCCGGTCACGGCATAATAAGCCGTCCGAAGGGCCGCCTCCATAACTCCTCCGGTGACGCCGAAGATCTGTCCCGCGCCGGAAGCGATTCCCAGCGGCGCGTCGAACGGGGTTTCCTTCAAAAGCCCCGGAATGAGATGATCCGCACGGAACATCCGGTTCATTTCACGCGTCGTAAGCACGACGTCCACATCAGGATCTCCGCAGGCGTCATTCTGGTTTGGCTCCGCACATTCCGCCTTCTTCGCAAGACAGGGCATAATCGAGACCACGAAGATGTCGTGCGGGTCAATTCCCTTGAGCTCTGCAAAATAGGTCTTGATGGTGGCGCCGAACATCTGATGCGGCGATTTCGTCGTCGAAAGCTGTCCGGTCATTTCAGGAAACTGTCCTTTCAGGAAACGGACCCAGCCCGGGCAGCAGGACGTAAACATCGGGAACGTATGATTCTCCGGATGCGTAAGCTGCTCGAGAAACTCCCCTGCCTCCTCCATAATCGTCATATCGGCGGCAAAGTTGGTGTCAAACACATAATCAAAACCGAGTCTCCGAAGCGCTGCCGCCAGCCTCTGTTCCGACGCCTCTTCTGTCGTCATGCCGAAGGCTTCCCCCCACGCCGAGCGGACGGCCGGGGCCACCTGGACGACGGTAGTTTTCGAAGGATCCGCGAGAGCTCTCCATACCTTCGCGGTGTCGTCGCGTTCCCTCAGGGCGCCGGTGGGACAGTTGATAATGCACTGCCCGCAGAAGGTACAGTCGGAGTTCATAATCTCACGGCCAAGAGAAACATTTACGTTCGTATGTCCGCCTGTTCCTTCCACGTCCCAGATATGCATATCCTGAACTTTATCGCAGATGTTGACGCATCGCATGCATTTGATGCATTTTGTGCTGTCCCTGAAAAGCGGGGCCTCCTTGTCCCACCGATCCACCGGCAGGTCCTTCGGAAACGGATTGCCGTCGAGAATGTTAAGATCATTCGCGATTGTCTGAAGCGAACAGTTTCCGGAACGCACACAGCTCATGCACTCTCCGCTGTGCTGGGACATCAGAAGTTCAACGTTCGTCCTTCTGGCCTCGCGGACCCGCGGGCTGTTGGTCAGCACGGACATGCCTTCGAGCACTACATTGTCACATGCAGGAAGGAGCCTTTCAGTTCCCTCGACTTCAACGACGCATACGCGGCACGCCGCAATTTCATTGATTCCCTTAAGATAGCACAGGTGCGGGATCGGAATGCCTGCTAAGGCCGCTGCTTCCATGATCGTCGTTCCTTCCTGAGCCGTCACGGGTATACGGTCTATCGTCAGATTCACCATACGTGTTCCCTCCCACCTTTAAATACTCCGTATCCAAAATGATCGCAGCGGAGACAGCGCCCGGACTCCTGCAGAGCTTCTTCCGGACTCATTCCGCATTCGGTCAGTTCAAAGTCACACTGACGCTCCGCTGCTTCTCTCTCCGCCAGGTTGACGCGGCCGTACGCCGGCAGATCCTTCATCACCGGAGATGGAATGTCGACGCCCGCCTCAATCACATGATGGAAACCGAGGTACTCATCGATATTGGCGGCGGCCACTTTGCCGGCGCCGATAGCGCGGATGACGGTCGCCGGTCCGGTGACGCAGTCTCCTCCGGCAAAGACGCCGTCCATCTCAAGAATACTTCCGTTATCGGAAGCGCCGAAGCTTCCTCTTACAACCCGGACGCCTTCTTCCTCAAACGGTCTGCTCTCAATCCCCTGTCCGATCGCAATGATGATGATATCACAGGGAATAAGCCGTTCCGGCGCATCGGCGTTCACGGGACGCGGTCTTCCGGACCGGTCGAACGGTCCTGTAATCTGCGGCTGTACCACAAGGCCTGCGGCATTTCCCTCCGCATCCGCTTCAATCCTTACAGGAGAGAGCATCTCCGCAATCTCACAGCCCTCAGCGACAGCGCTTTCCACCTCTTCGGGAAGCGCGGTCATATCGGCTTTCCTGCGGCGGTACACGCAGGTAACCCTGTCGGCGCCCAGTCTTCTTGCGGACCGGGTGCAGTCCATGGCGACATTGCCGCCGCCGACGATCACGACGTTCTTACCGGTAAAATCCGGTTTTTCACCGTTTCCGATGGCGCGAAGCAGCTCAACGGCGGAAATCACCCCGCGTGAATCCTCGCCGGGAATTCCCAGTTTCTTATCCGTATGCGCTCCGATCGAGATAAAGACAGCGTCAAATCTCTTTCTGATATCCGTAAGCGTTTCGTCTTTTCCTATCTGCTTTCCGGTAACCAGTTCGATATTGCCGGTTGAAAGAATCGCATTTATGTCGCTGTCAAGCAGTTTTCTCGGCAGACGGTAGCTTGGAATGCCGTAGCGCAGCATTCCTCCCGCTTCCTTTCTCTGTTCGAAAACCGTAACGGAATGCCCCATAAGCGCCAGATAATAAGCGGCGGACAGTCCGCCCGGGCCGCCTCCTATAACGGCGACGCTCTTTCCCGTGCTCTTTGCGCATTCGGGAACCGGCACCTCTCCCGCATGGTCTGCCGCATATCGCTTGAGCCCCCTGATATTGACCGGAGAGTCGATCATGCTGCGGCGGCATCTGGCTTCGCAGGGATGTTCGCAAATCAGCCCGCAGGTCGTCGGGAACGGATTGTCCTTCCGGATCAGGCGGATGGCGTCAGCGTATCTCCCGGCGTGCACAAGGGCGATATAACCGGGAATGTCAACTCCGGCGGGACACAGAGCCACACAGGGCACCGGCTGGTTAAGCGAGGCGAGGCATCTGTGATGTCTCACGTGCTCGAGATAATCATCTCTGAATCCGATGACGCCCTTCAGCACCATGTCAGCCGCCTCTACTCCGATTGCGCAGTCTGCGGAGTTTTTGATCACGCGGGCTGTTTTCTCAATAAGATCAACGGTTTCCTCATCACCGTCTCCCCGAAGCACCATCTCCATGAGGTTCCCCAGCTGTCCAAGTCCGATGCGGCAGGGTACGCATTTTCCGCAGGTCTGTGCGTGACACAGCTTAAGAAATGATGCTGCCATATCAACCGGACACAATCCGGGCGGGCTCGCGGCGATGCGCCGCTCAACATCCTTGTACAATCCCTCAACTACTGCCTGGGACTGTACCTTTGTCCTTATACTTAATCTGCTCAAACCAACTTCCTCCTCACTGATTCAGGCTGCCGGCGGTCGGCACATTTTATGGTGTTAAAAAATTATAACATCTGTCGCTGCTTCTTCTTAAGATAAAAAAGTTCCCGGCATCTTATGTAAGTATGCCGGGAACTTTTCGTCAGATCTTTTATGAAGTTATTCGCGGATTAACCCGCTTCTGCCTCATCGCCTTCCGTAAGTCCGGCGAATTCGTCCGTGACAACTTCTTCGTCTTCAAGCTCCGCAGCCGACGGTACGGGTACGAATTCGGAGATATACGCCTCTTCCGGAAGCCCGGCTTCCATGGCCGCGATGTTGATGACCACGCCGTCCAGGTTATACGGAACCTTGAAGGTGACGTCCTTCGTATAGCTGTCCCCGCCCTTCTCCGGCGTGATTTCCAGCGAATAATGGAACGTCTGTCCCATCGTAGACGCCATTCCGCGCTCGCCGTCATAGAGCTTGGCCACGCGCTCGTCTTTGACGTACACCTCGGTCTTATACGGCGCGGTGTAGGCCTGGCCGTTGTACTCGCCGCTCTTGCTGTCAAAATAGATCGTATGGCCGCGGCCGATCACCGCCATACAGACCGCGATCGCAATGATGACCGCGATGGCTCCGAGCCTGAAAAGAATTCTGTTTCCGCTTTTCATCTGCTCTCCTCCTCAAGCTGTGCTTTCTCGAGTTCGGCTCCGACCGCGCTCTTTGCCCGCCGCTTGTTCGTCTCGTACATAATCAATGCGATCGTAATAACCGCATAGGATACGAATACACGGAAGTACTCGCCGATCATCGAATCGCCGGTAATAACGGCGCCTGCCTTCGGCGCGACGATGAACATCGTGTGGAAAAGTGCGATGCCGAGGAACACATTTCCGATGGAAGCCTTTTCAACCGAGGCTCCGCCGACCAGCAGCGCCGCGATACAGAACATACCGATCTGGGAATGTGAACTGTAGGTCGCGATATTTCCCATATTCTGAAGGTAGATGATCATACCGATTCCGGCAAGCACGGTCGAGATCACAATCGAAATAATTCTCGTGCGCTCCACGTTGATGCCCGAATCTCTCGCAACGGCCATATCCTGTCCGACGGCGCGCATGTCCTGTCCGAGTTTTGTCTTCCGGAACCAGACGATGACAAGGCACATCAGGAAAATGATAATAAACGTCACAACCGGTATCTTGATACCCCAGAAGCGGATCGCAACCAGATTGTCAAGCTTCTGGCGCATGCTGAGAAGTGAAACCGTGTTGCGGACACCGTAGCCTCTCGGCAGCTTGATCGAAGAATGCTTGATCGGAATAATCGAACCCATCAGGTAAAGCACGACCAGCTGATAAGCGCCGTTCATGAAGTAACTGATGATATAGCTCGTGATCATCTCGCGGCCCTTCGCCATATTCAGGATCTTTCCGCAGAAGAGACCGAAAAGCACCGAGATCGGCACTGAAATAATCATCGCAAGAACCATTCCCGGAATCCCGACGATCTGCCAGTCTGATACCAGAATCAGTCCGATTTCTCCGGCCATCGCGCCGAGGGTCATACCGAAGTTAAGTCCCATGCCGGCCATGATCGGGATCAGCAGGCTGAGGATGAGAAATGCGTTCCGGCCCATACGGGTGACGATCTCGTTGATCAGATAACTCGGCGAAAGTCCGGAAATCGGAATACAGATAATGCAGATCACCACGAACATAAGAGACACGGAGTTCTGCCGGATCAATGCTCCTAAACCTTTTTTCTCTGTCATTTCTTCGCACCCTCCGTTCTTCTGGTCAGCGCGTAAAGAATCATGCCGTTGGAGGCGATGATACGGATGACCTCACTCATGTCCGTATGGATCATATTGTTCATAACGGTCGGTGTCATAGTTACGATGCCCTGGAACAAAATGGTACCGATAATCACGTTCGTGATGGACGCCTTGTTGACCGAGGCTCCGCCGATCAGGATAGCCGAAACCGCGGGCAGCGCCATATAGAAGGGCGCCATATAAAGCTGCACGAAGCCGAAGCCCTGCTCATAAACCAGGATACCGATCGCCGCCAGCCAGGTGGACATCACGACGGAGAGCAGACGGATCTTGTCAACATTGATTCCGGCCGCCCTGGCAAAAGTCGGGTTTGATCCGACGGCGGTCATCGCCGTACCGGTCTTTGTGTGCAGGAAAGCCCACATAAGAAATGCCAGAAGCGCAAAGAACAACAGCGCTCCCGTCGGAATCACCAGCTTGCCGATCCGGATCTGAAGAATCTTCGCCAGAGCCTGCGTATAATAACCTTCCAAAGAAATCGTGGTACGAAGGCCTTTGCCCGCCATACCCCAGACCATGTTGGGGCTGTGGTACGGCAGAATCAGCCACATCATGCACATCAGGGAAACCGACGAAAATCCGACGTAGGTCGCGATCATCATCTCTCCTCCCTTGATCTTGTTGAGCAGCCATCCGTAGACGGTTCCGAAAACCAGCGCAAACGGAGTCGCCAGAACCGCCGCCATAAAGAATGAAAAGCCGCCGGTAAATCCAAGCTCGATCGAGAGCGTTGCTCCGAGAAGTCCGGAGATAATGCCGAGCGGAAGTCCGAAATTCAGTCCGCATCCGGAGTGAACCATCGGAACCATCGCAAGAACAAGCACGCCGTTCCAGCTGAAACGGCTTATGATATTTGAAATCTGCGTCGGCAGATCCGCGCCGACGAACGGCGCTACTACCAGAAGAAGAATCAGGAATCCCGTGATGATGAGTCTCGGAAGCCCGAAATCATCCAGCATCTGCCGGAACTTCCCTTTCTCCTTTTTTACATTTTCTTCCATCACTTACCCCTTTACTGTTATTTCACCTGGCTCAGCATCAGCGCGCCGAAGTTTTCAAGAGATTCCGAGGCCGGAAGAATACCGGCTATCTTTCCGCCCGATACGATCGCGATGCGGTCACATGTCTGGCGGAGCTCCTCGAGCTCGGAAGAGACCATGACCACCGTGACGCCGTTTTCACGGTTAAACCGCTTCAGCGCGTCAAGCACGAGCGCTTTTGCGCCTACGTCGATACCGCGGGTCGGCTCGGATACAAACAGGAGCTTCGGATGAAGCGCAAATGCCTTCGCGAGGCATACCTTCTGCTGGTTTCCTCCCGACAGCTCTTTTGCCTTCTGCTTGGAGCTGGTGCACTTGATCGCGAGTTCGTCAATGTACTGCTTCGTAATCTCCTCGATGGCCTTCTCATCTCTCCATTTAATGAGACCCCCGAAATATTCCTTCAGGAATTTATTCTGGATCTGCATCGCCGGGAACGCGATATTCCATTCGAGTGACTCGTCGAGAAGAAGTCCGACGCCGCGCCGATCCTCGGAAACGAACGCGAAGGAAGAATCAAGGCATTTTCTCGGGTTATTGAGCGGAATATCCTGTCCGTCGAACCGGACCTGGCCTCCCGCTTCGTAGAGTCCCATGATACCGTTCGGGATGCCCAGCTTTCCCTGACCGGCAAGGCCGCCGATACCGAGGATTTCTCCCTCTCTGACGTCGAGATTCACATTCCTTACGATCTCACCGGGCATATCCACCCAGAGCCTTCGTATCTCGAGGATCGTCTTCGCATCCGCATGGTTATCCTCTGTCTTCGAGGATTCCGTTTCCGAGCGGATTTCCCGTCCGACCATCCAGCGGGTAATCTCCTTGACATTCGTATCCTTCGCGGCGGATTCATTTACGATATAACCGTCGCGCATGACGACGACCCGGTCGCATACCGCAAGGATCTCCTGAAGCCTGTGGGTGATGAAGATCACGGCAATCCCGCGCTCCGCCATGCCGCGGATTGACTCAAGGAGCGCTTCTGCTTCTTTTTCCGTCAGGACGGCTGTGGGCTCGTCAAGAATCAATATCTTCAGCTGATCCTTTGAGAGCTCGCGGGCAATTTCCGTAAACTGCTTATGCCCGACCGGCATATCACTGATTACCATATTTTTATCGATGTGAACGCCCATCTTCTCGATGGCTGTCTCGGCGCCTTCATCGATTTCATTCTGATTCAGGGTGTCCAGCCGATCACTGAAGATCCTGGACGCGAGATTCGGCTTCTTGGGTTCCCTGTTCAGCAAAATGTTCTCTTTCGCCGCGAAGCCCGGTATCAGGGAAAATTCCTGGTGCACCATACCGATGCCGGCTTCAATCGCCTCGAAGGGAGAGTTGAACTGGACCTTCTGGCCGTTGATCAGGATATCGCCCCCGTAGCCTCCGGTTTCACGAATCATGTCGGCACCGAAGAGGATCCTCATAAGAGTGGATTTACCTGCTCCGTTCTCTCCGACAAGTCCGATTACCTCGCCCTCCCGAAGCGTCAGGTTGATATCCGTAAGCACCTGATTTCCGAAAAAATTCTTTTTTATGTTCCGCATCTCAAGGAGCGGAGTCCCTGGGTTATTCATATGCTGCCTTTCCTCAAAACGGGGAGGAAACTATGCTTCCTCCCCTAAAGTTTCACTGCATATTCAAGAATTTGCGGTCGCTGTTTCAGCCTTCTTCGTTTCCGGCGATCGTGAAATACTTCTCCGGAACTTCGATATCGGTAGAGCCCATGTACTTGCCCGGATCGCCCATGATGTAGGTATCCTGATAGACAAGGAAGGTGTTGTCGGCCTTAACGCCTGTCTCGACGTTGACGTAGTTGGAGCCGTTCCATGCAGCGCCCGGTGAGAATTTGCCGTAAGCTTCAGCGATATCATCGATATCATCCAGCTCGCTCTCGCCGTCGATGACGTTCATAGCGTGCTGCGCAAGTCCTGCGGAAACAGTGTAGCCGTAAGAATAAGCCCATGTTCCGAATCTGCCGGCGCCGCCCTTTTCGCAGACAGCCTGCTCGACCTTCGCGAGGATCTTGGCGAAGTCTCCGGCTTCTTCCGTGAGGTCAAGACCAAGAGCTCCCGGATAGCCCATCAGCGGCGACGGAAGGTCAGCTTCGATGAAGTAGCCGCCGTATTCAAGAAGTCCGCGGAGAAGCGGTTCCGTGTGAGCGTCGTTCGTACAGAAGTAAGCGGAATCCTTGCCGTATTTCTCAACCCATTCAGAGACATGCTCTGCGATGTAAGCCTGAGCTCCCGGGATACCTACGTCTGTTGTCGGGTCCGGAGCTGTCTCCATGACGAATTCCATACCGAATTCCTTGCAGGCTTCCTTCATGACAGCGACACGGCGGCTCATCGTCTCATAGGACATATGACGCGGGAAGGAAATGTGGACGAACGTGTTGCAGCCGAGCTCATGAGCCGTGCGGATGATCAGGTAGCCGCGGGCTACGAAGTCGTTGTTGCAGACAAGGTCGGCAGCGCTTCCGATTTCCGGAAGGTCTTCGTGAGATTCGCCGGCGATGCAGAGGATGTCAGGTCTCTTTTCCTTGATCTGGCGGAAAGCTTCCGTCGTGCCCGGGATCGCCTGGTTGACGATGATGGCCTTCATATCCGGATCGTCTGAGAAGTTAACGATCGTCTGAATCGTAGTTTCAAGCTCTTCCGTAAAGTTGTCCGGATAAGTAGCGAGATACACACGGTCCTCGCCGTACTCTGCCTGGAATGCCTCAGCACCGCGTCTGTCATCTTCTGACTGGGAAACGGTTCCCGTTACGATCGCGATGTGATAATCATCACCGGCATCATCCGCCGCTGCCGGAACGGCTGCGGTAACCATGAGCGACGCTGCCATCGCCGCTGCAAGAAGTGCGCTTGTAAATCTCTTCATACTCTATTCCTCCTTTAGTTCATGAATATGAATAAGCACGCATTCACTAACGCGTAACTTGAATTATAGCATTACTGTCCGGAAAAAGAAAGCTTTATCGCATAAAAGCATCAAATTGTTAAAGTATTGCAAAAAAACTGCCCCCGGTTCATCTTATGCAGATGAACCGGGGGCGGAATGATTATTCAGCGACGAATCAGAATTCGCAGTACATGAAGTACTTATATCCGAGCGGGTTGGAGAAGAAGCCCTTCAGATTGCTGTCTACCATGTAAAGATCCGTGTAATAATACAGCGGGCAGATCGCGCCTGTGCTCATGAGCAGGTCTTCTGCTCTGTGCATCAGAGCATAGCGTGTATCGTTGTCGGTGCAGCTCTTGATATCAGCGATCAGAACGTCATAGGTCTCTGCCCATGTTCCGTTCTCGACCTTCGTATCATAGCCGAGATCCGTGAGGTCAAGGCTGTAAGCAGCGACGTCTGCGTGAGCGCCCTTGCCGTACTGAACGTCGTTGTTTCCGGAAGCGGTTGTCCACATATCCAGGAAGCAGATCGGATCGTTGTAGTCTGCAAGCCAGCCGTTACGAGCGATCGAATAATCGCCGTTCTTTCTGGTCTGAAGGAACGTAGCCCATTCCTGGTTCTCGAGGTTCATCGTGATGCCGATGCTTGCAAGAACCATCTGGAGGTATTCGCCGATCGCCTTGTGTCCCTCGGATGTGTTGTAGAGATAGGTCATCGTCGGGAAGTTCGTGAACATCTGCGTACCTTCATCGAACTCATAGTACTTCTTCAGAGTTTCCATCGCTGTGTTGAAGTTGCCTTCAAGAGCGTCTGCGGAAACATCATAGTAGCCGTCATACTCTTCGGAATCGCCTGCGTTCTTGTAGAACTCGGATCCGTCAGGCTCTGTCATACCCATGGCAACGAAGGAAGAAGCCGGAACCTGGCCGCCCTGTGCGACATCGTTGACGATGTAGTTGCGGTCAT
>CADBRO010000132.1 GCA_902797075.1 uncultured Lachnospiraceae bacterium | reverse complement strand
GCTGGCAATCCTGTCCTTTGACGCTGTCACTTCTCTTTTATCGGGTAATTTCGGCATATCCTGCGTTTCCACTGATGAAATAAAAGACGCTGTGGTCTTCCATCTTCACATCGATCCTCCTTTTGACGGCTCGTTTTCCGTTCACGACGGAATCTATCACCTGACAGTTAAGGGAAATCAGGCAGCTCTCTGCGCACATCAAAGAGACGGAATGCTTCGTATGTATCACGATGATATCGCAAACTATTATTATCTTCCGATCGAAGGATATGCCGTACACAAATCAATTGCGGAATCCGTCGATAAAACGCGCAAAGAAAAAGCAGTTCGTGAGAACTGCTTTCATCTTATATCCTGTTCGGATCAGTTTTTAAATCAGAAAACCAGCTGCGAGCAATACGTCAGATCTGCTCTTCGCTTTCTGTATTCTCGCTGACAGCCTCTTCTGCATATTCTTCTGCAGGAGCTTCCTCTTCCTCAGCCGGAGCGGGTTCCGCTTCAAGTGCCTTCATGGAAAGGGAAATCTTGCGGTCTTCAGCGTTGAAATCAACGACCTTCGCTTCGATTTCTTCACCGATGGAAAGTACGTCGCTGGGTTTATCCACATGATTTCTTGAAATCTGTGATACATGAAGAAGAGCGTCTACGCCCGGAAGGAGCTCTACGAACGCACCGAAATCTGTCATGCGGGCAACCTTGCCTCTGACGATCGTTCCGGCAGCAAAATTCTCAGAAGCTTCAATCCACGGATTCTCATCCGGGAACTTCAGGGAAAGAGCGATCTTGTCTTCTTTGATATCCTTGATCAGAACCGTAAGCTGATCTCCGACATGGAAATTCTTGTGCGGATTTTCGACGCGTCCCCATGACATCTCAGAGATATGAAGAAGTCCGTCTGCTCCTCCAAGATCTACAAACGCACCGAAATCGGTAACGTTCTTGACCGTTCCCTGGACAACGTCGCCCGTACGGATTCTTGAGAAGAGTTCCTTCGCAGCTTCGGCCTTTCTCTCTGCGATCAGGTGACGGCGGTCACCGATAATTCTTCTTCTCTTCGGATTGAACTCAGTAATTCTGAATTCGATTTCCTGACCGTCATATTTCGAAAGATCTTTTTCATAGACATCCGAAACAAGGCTGGCCGGAATGAATACGCGTGTGTCCTCAACGAGAACCGTAAGTCCGCCGTTAAGAACCTGCGATACCTTTGCAGTGAGGATTTCGTTGTTGTTGAATGCTTCCTCAATGCGCTTATTGCCTTTTTCCTGCGCGAGACGCTTATATGTCAGTGTTACCTGACCTTCGCCGTCGTTGACCTTGAGTACCTTTACTTCGAGCTTGTCGCCCGGAGCGAGCTTTGTTGTAAGATCAACATTCTCGTTGCTGTACTCTTCTTTTGTAAGGGTGCCGTCTGACTTGTAACCGATGTTGAGATAGGCAACATCCGGTTTCACGTCAAGAACAGTGCCTTCAACGACCTCGCCATTCCTGATAGGTCTGAGGCTCTCTGCAAGCATCTGCTCAAAACTCTGTTCTTCTGACATCTAGTGAAACCTCCTGGATAATAGTATTTGGGGTTGAAGCCCCTGCTGTAATACCTACGCAACAATCGTTCGTGAATCTGACGGATTTTAGATCATCAGGTGACTGAACGAAGTAGGTCGCCGGGCACCTGCTCAGGCAGATTTCATAAAGCTTTCTTGTATTCGAGGAGGCCTTACCCCCGATTACAATCATGATGTCAGAACTGCCTGCAAGCAGAAGTGCTTCCTCCTGCCGTTCTTTTGTAGCGTTGCAAATGGTATTCGTAACGTTTACATGATACCCCAAAGACTTTATAATTTCAACTAATTCTTGAAATTTATGAAAATTGAAGGTAGTCTGTGCGATTACACAAACTTCAACATCTTTTGGGTATGATATCTTGTGAATATCTTCTGGTTTTTCGATGACGACGCTCTCTCCGTGAACCCAGCCCTGGATCCCGTGCACCTCCGGATGATCAGGATTGCCAATGATGACAACGGGCATACCGGCAAGGCTCTTTGCCTTCACGACATCATGAATTTTCCTGACAAACGGACATGTTGCATCCACCACATGGAAGCCGCCGTGATGAAGCTTTTGGTGGAGTTCCTCCGAGATGCCGTGTGAACGGACGATTACCGTGGAACCCGCCGGAATCGTCTGATTCTCTTCCGCGCAGAATAAATCTTCATCAACAATCCGGATTCCACGGGAAGCAAGATCATCCACGACAGACTCATTGTGGATCAGAGGACCGAGGGTATAAACTCCGCTTTTTTTCTTTTCCGCTTCCGCATATGCCATTCCGACGGCGCGCCTGACTCCGAAGCAGAAACCAGCGCTTTTTGCAACAGTAACGGTCATCATACAGCATCTCCGGTCTCTTTCAGGACACGGTTTGCGTGGTCGATGATAAGACCTGCAACTTCGTCGATCGAAAGATACGAGCTGTCAACGAGGACGGCATCGTCAGCCTTCTTAAGAGGCGATACCTCGCGTGTCATGTCATTTGTGTCACGCAGGATTATTTCATCTTCGATTTCACGGACAAACCGTGCGTCGGGCTCCCTGTCCCCGCAGAGTTCCTTTGCCCGTCTTACAGCACGTACATGCGGGTCGGCTGTGAGATAGATCTTAAGCTCCGCGTCCGGGAGGACAACCGTTCCGATGTCGCGTCCGTCCATAACGACGCTGCACTTTTCCGCCAGCTCTCTTTGCAGCTCTACAAGCTTCGTTCGGACGGCCGGATACTTTGAAACGGCGCTTGCCATTTTTCCCACTTCTTCATCTCTCAGGTATGCCGTTACGTCTTCATCCCCAAGGAACACTCTCTGCGCTCCATCCAGGAAAGCAATGCTGATCCGGCAGTTGGAGCAAAGCTTCTCCATCGCTTCACCGTCTCCGGGGTCAATTCCGTTCCTGATCATAAAAAGAGCCATTGCCCGGTACATCGCACCTGTATCAATATAGATGCTGCCGAGCTTCGACGCGACGATCTTTGCAATCGTGCTTTTTCCGGCTCCGGCCGGCCCGTCTATTGCTATTTTCATAAGGTCATGCCTCCTTTTTTTCAGCCATCGCGGCAGCCGCACAGGCAGCCGTGCTCCAGGCAATCTGCAGGTTGTATCCTCCCGTGTATGCATCTACATCCAGCACTTCCCCGATAAAGTATAAGCCGCTTACGAATCTTGATTCCATCGTAGACGGATTAATATCCCTGACAGAGACGCCGCCCTTTGTTACAACTGCTTCGTTGAAGCCGCGCAGCGCAGTCAGCGTTACGGGAAAATGTTTTGTTACGGCGATCAGTTTTCTGCGCGCCTCTTTCGTCAGATCGTGAACTTTCAGATCAGGATCAAGTCCGGATGCCTTGAGAACGCCGGTCTGAAGTTTCGAAGGATAGAGTTCCGGGAGAATATTCTTCAGATCGCGGTTTGGATTCTCTTCGAAAATCCGAAGAAGCCTTGCATCAAGCATTTCCTCTGTAAGCGCTGGCTTAAGATCGATCCAGGCAGTTGTACCTTCTTTGCCCACATATGCGCCGGCTTTTGCGCTCGCTGACAGAACAAGAGGTCCCGTGATGCCAAAATGGGTAAACATCAGCTCTCCGAACCCGCTGTAAACTTCCTTCCTGCCTGACTTGATGTGAAAGCCGACATTTTTCAGCGACAGCCCCTGCATCTCGATCACGTATTCTTCAAGACAGGAAATGGGGACAAGAGAAGGTGAAAGCTCCGTAAGAGCGTGTCCGCTTGACTTTGCAAAGCGGTATCCGTCTCCTGTGGCACCGGTTGACGGATAGGAAATGCCTCCGGTCGCGATGACGCAAAGATCGCTTTCAATGGTGCGCGGAACGCCGTTTTCCGTAACGGATACGCCGCGGATACAGCCGTTATCCGTGAGAATCTCTTCTGCCTTTGTATTTAGAAGCACGCGGACTTTGCATCGCTTCAGCCTGTCTCTGAACATATCGATCACATCGGCCGAACGGTCGGAAGACGGAAATGCACGGCGTCCTCTCTCGGTTTTTGTCCGAAGTCCCCATGATTCAAACAGACTGACGGTATCCTTCGGAGTTAAAGAATAGATGGAGCTGTAAAGAAATCTCGGATTCGAAAGGACATTTTCCAGAAATTCGGAGGGCTCGCAGACATTCGTGAAATTGCAGCGTCCCTTCCCGGTGATATACAGTTTTTTGCCGAGACGCTCGTTCTGTTCGATCAGAGTGACACTAAGGCCTGCCTCGGCGGCCAGTATTGCGCACATCATGCCTGCCGCGCCGGCTCCGATGACGGTGGTTTTCAAGTTCGGTCTCCTTTTTCCGAATGAATGAAACCGGTCCGGACTGTCATTGAACAGGTCCGGACCGGATGATCAATCTCGTAACAGGCTGCGGGTTTATACCGGATAAGCCTTGTTTTCGGCGTCAGCCTTCGCAACGTCAACGCCGGTGTTCTGAGCGTCTCTGTATTTGAAGAAGTCCATCGCGACTTCCGGGAACAGAGCGTAGGTAAGAACATCCTCATCCTGCTGCTTGTAAGCGGCGATGTCCTTCTCGAACTGCGGGAGACCCGGCTCAAGAAGATCCGCGGGACGGCAGGTGATCGGTTCTTCGTTGCCGATAACCTTCTTCTGGATTTCAGCATTGAACGGAAGCGTTGTCTTTCCGTATCTGCCGAGGAAGATATCCTTTGTCTCGGCGGGAACGACCTTGTAGCGTTCGCCTGTCAGAACGTTCATAACTGCCTGGGTTCCGACGATCTGTGAAGACGGAGTGACAAGCGGCGGCTCGCCCATATCCTCGCGTACCTTCGGGACTTCTTCAAGCACTTCATAGAATTTGTCTTCGGCGTTCATCTTCTTCAGCTGGTTCGTCAGGTTGGAAAGCATGCCGCCCGGTACCTGATACTGAAGAGTCTTGATATTGACGCCCATGTTCTTCGGGTTCATCAGTCCGTTCTCAAGATATTTCTCACGGATCGGACGGAAATAGTCAGCAATTTCCGCAAGAGCTCCGAGATCCAGTCCTGTATCGTACGGAGTACCCTTGAATGCTGCGACCATAACCTCGGTTGCCGGCTGGGATGTGCCGAGTGCGAAGGGGCTCATAGCGCAGTCGAGGATGTCCACGCCTGCTTCGACTGCCTTCATGTAAGTCATGGAAGCTTCGCCGGAAGTGTAATGCGTGTGAAGCTCGATCGGAAGGTTTGTGGCTTCCTTAAGAGCCGTAACGAGTTCCGTCGTCGTATACGGAAGAAGAAGGCCGGCCATATCCTTGATGCAGATAGAATCAGCACCCATGGATTCAATTGCCTTGCACTCTTCTACCCAGTAATCCAGAGTGTACGCTTTGCCGAGAGTATAGGAAAGCGCGACCTGAGCTTCGCCCTTTTCCTTCTTGGTGGCGTTGACTGCCGTCTCAAGATTTCTGAGATCGTTGAGGCAGTCGAAAATACGAATAACATCAATTCCGTTAGCGATACTCTTCTGAACAAAATATTCAACAACATCGTCCGGATACGGCTTGTATCCGAGGATGTTCTGACCGCGGAACAGCATCTGCAGCTTCGTATTCTTGAAGCCGTCACGGAACTTGCGCAGTCTTTCCCACGGATCTTCGTGAAGGAATCTGAGAGCTGAGTCAAATGTAGCGCCGCCCCAGCACTCAACCGCGCGGAAACCGATCTTATCGAGCTTGTCGACGATCGGAAGCATCTCTTCTGTCGTCATCCGGGTTGCAATCAGACTCTGATGCGCATCACGAAGGATCGTCTCAGTAATCTGTACCGGCTTTTGTTTCTTTTCGGCCATAGTTTATCTCCTCACAAATTATGAATAATATCAGATTCCGTAAATTGCCATGAATGTACCGGCAGCTACGGCAGTGCCGATAACACCGGCTACGTTCGGTCCCATGGCATGCATCAGAAGGAAATTGGTCGGATAGGCTTCCGCTCCTACCTTCTGCGAAACTCTGGCAGCCATAGGAACTGCGGAGACGCCGGCGGAACCGATCAGCGGATTGATCTTTCCCTTCGTCACTTTTTTCAGAAGCTGCCCGAGGAAACAGCCGCCCGCCGTACCGAAGATGAATGCAACAAGTCCAAGTACGACGATCTTAAGAGTGCTTGCATTAAGGAATGCGCTCGCGCTTGTCGTCGCACCGACGGAAGTTCCGAGGAAGATAACGACGATATACATAAGCGCGTTGCTGGCGGTTTCAGTCAGCTGGTGAACCACTCCCGATTCACGGAACAGATTGCCGAGCATCAGCATACCGACGCGCGGAGCTGTGGTCGGAAGAATCATGCAGACAACGATTGTGATGACGATCGGGAAGAGTATCTTCTCCAGTTTGGAAACCGGACGAAGCTGTCCCATCTTGATCTTTCTGTCTGCTTCTGAAGTTAAGAGCTTCATGACCGGCGGCTGGATGCTCGGAACAAGCGACAGGTAAGAATATGCCGCGACGGCGATCGGTCCGAGAAGCTCGGTCTGGCTCAGTTTAGTAGCCAGGAAGATGGATGTCGGGCCGTCCGCTCCGCCGATGATGGAAATGGCGGCAGCAGATTTGCCGTTGAAGCCGAACAGGATCGCAAGGAAATATGCGACATAGATACCCAGCTGAGCGGCTGCGCCCATAAGGAATGAAATCGGGTTTGCAATAAGCGGGCCGAAATCGGTCAGCGCTCCGACGCCCATGAAAATCAGCGAGGGAAGCAGACTCCATTCATCCAGAGTGTAGAAGTAATAGAGCATTCCGCCGACACCGTTGGACGAATCAGACGGCTTCAGCATGATATCCGGATAGATATTAACCAGCAGCATGCCGAATGCAATCGGAACGAGCAGCAGCGGCTCATATTCTTTTTTGATAGCCAAATACAGGAACACAAGAGCCACGATAATCATGACGTAGTTTCCCCACGTCAGATTGAGGAACGCGGTCTGCTGAGCCAGATTTGACAATGTGTCAAGTATACTCATCTGCGCAGAACCTCCATTTTATCAGTTGAGGGTTGCAAGAAGTGTTCCGGATTCAACCTGATCGCCTGTGCTGACGTTGATGCTGGCAACAGTTCCGTCTTCCGGAGCTACGACCGGGATTTCCATCTTCATGGATTCAAGGACGATAACCGGGTCGCCGGCCTTAAGCTGATCACCGACTGCTGCCGGAATCTTGAATACTTTGCCCGGTACGGAAGCGGTAACTTCAATGCTTCCGGCGGATCCGGAGGCTGCCGGAGCCGGAGCTGCCGCAGGAGCCGGTGCAGCCGGGGCTGCTGCCGGAGCCGGAGCTGCTGCAGGAGCTGCTGCAGGGATGGCTGACGATGTTCCTTCTTCTACTGTTACGCTGTAAGCGGTTCCATTAACCGTGATTGTATAATTCTTCATGTATTTTTCCTTCCCGGCAGTTATTAACGCCATTTATTATTCTGAAGTCTTCTGATTGAACGAACGACATAGCCTTCCGGCGGTTTGTCTTCTGCTGCAGCAATCGCGGCTGCAATGACTGCTACAAGTTCCTGATTCTTTGCAAGGTCGATCTCCTGGCCTGCAGCCGGAGCGGCTTTGACCGGAGCTGCTGCGGGAGCAGCCTTGGCCTGCGGCTTGCTGTCCTTATTTTCCGGCGCTGTCTCGTTAAGTTTTCCGAGAAGACCGAAGGCGCTGATGATCAGGGAAAGAAGCACCAGGATGACAAAAACTACAAGGATGCCGGTAATCGTGTTGACGCCGGCGGTTGCCATCTTGCTTCCGAGGGTTTCCTTGGAATCGTCAGAGTATTCGGCGATCGATGTTGAAACAGGACGCATGGAGTCGTCATATTTGATTGTGAGCGCCATCTGGGCGTCATTGTCTCCTGTCAGGATGATACGTGCCGAATAACCATCATCAGTCTTATCGACAAGATCAACCACCGCATCTTTGACTTCGCCGTACTGTTCGGTGAACTGTCCCCAGCGGTAGCCCCAGTCATTGTCAAACGGCTGGGATACGATCGTCGTGTTTTCAATATAAGACTTGAAGGCCTCGTACTTCGTATCCTTCATGGCCGAAGCAAAATAATCCTCCGTGTAGACACGAACGTCCTCGAGGTTCTCAGCCCGGATCGCCTTGATGCTTTCAGCTTCTATCTGGGAAGAAGTCTTTTCGCATCCGCCAAGAGCGAGGCAGGCCGCCGCGACACACAGGAGAGAAATGATGAATTTCTTCACATTTTTCATGAATGCCGCCTTTCTTATACCGTTCCGTGCTTTCTGTCCGGACGGTCTTCCCGTTTTGTGTAAAGCATTTCAAATGCACCGATCACATATTTTCTGGTATCGGCGTCATCGATGATTGTGTCGACATAGCCTCTGCGCGCAGCAGACTCGACATTCTGCTGAAGAGCCGAGTATTCCTTAGCACAGGCGCTGATGGTTTCTTTGTCCGTGCTTCCGGTGATGATCTTCGCCGCCATCTGGGCGTTCATCGTTCCGATCTCGGAAGCCGGCCATGCGAAGACCATGTCCGCTCCAACGGTTCTTGAACCCATGAGCACGTAGGGAGTTCCGTAAGCCTTTCCGGTGATAACCGTAACCTTCGGAACCGTTGCGGTTGTGTAAGCATATGCAAGCTTAGCCGCAGCTTTGGGCATCAGCTGTTCAGAGCATTCGCATGCTTTCAGAGAGGATGCGTTCGCAAGTGTGAGTACCGGAATATTGAAAGCGTCGCAGAAGGTAATGAATTCCGCGGCTTTTTCAACTCCGTCAGCATTAAGCGCATCATCAGTTCCGCGGTTTGCTACTGCACCGACCGTATAACCGCCGAGGCGGATAAAACCGGTAACCATGGAGTCTGCATATCCGCGTTTTGTCTCAAAGAATACGCCGTTGTCGCTGAGAATACGGAGCGTATCAGCTGCATTGCAGGTTGTGGAAGCAAGTCCTGCGCATGAGCGGTTCAGGTCATCCGTGATTTCGACAGGAGCTCCTTCGTCCTCGTTGTTAAGAGGAAGCATGGAGACAAGAAGTCTGATCTGCTCTGCAAGTTCGGCTTCTGTTCCGATAAAGTCGGCATTTCCTTTGGCAAGCTGATATTCCGGAGCGGAATTATCGCATTTTCCGGCATTGTTTCCCTTGATGGAATCCGGAGTATTAACGAACAGACGACCGCCTTCTGTCTCAATGAAATTGAAATCAGCAAGAGCGGGAACGATGGAAAGTCCGCCGCCGCAACAGCCGTAAACAGCCGTGATCTGCGGAATTACGCCGGAAGCCATCGCCTGGCTGCGGAAAATCAGTCCGAGTGCACTGAGCGCGTCGGCTGCCTCTTCAAGACGGATGCCGCTGCAGTCAAGAAGTCCGATGATAGGTGCGCCGGTTCTTCTTGCCAGACTGTATACGCGGTTGATTTTTTTTGCGTGCATTTCTCCGACAGAGCCGCCGAGAACAGTGACATCCTGGCTGTAAATATAAACGAGATTACCGTCTATTGTACCATAACCAGTAATTACACCATCGGAAGGCGTCTGAGCAGCAGAGAGGTTGAAATCGGTACTGCGGGCTGTGATTCGGCCGCCGATTTCGACAAAGCTGTTCGCGTCAAGCAGAGCTGTTATTCTTCTGCCTGCAGCATTTACTGTCTCACTCATTTTGTGTCCTCCAATCAGAATTATAAAAAACCAAAATCAAATTTATTGTAACGCTTTGCAGTTTTCTTTTCAACATAAAAGAGCTCACGAAGAGCTCTTTTGTATAAATTTCCGTACAATTAAAATATATGATCAGATATCAACACGGACTTCATTTCCGGTATCAAGGTCATCCGGGCTTTCAACAGCTGAGGAGGACGACGGTTCTCCTTCGATTTCCTCTTCCGCCTCTTCTCTGAAATCCTCCAGTACAACGGGATTTATTTCAGGAAGGGTTTCCTTTGAATTCATGCCGAAAATCCGGAGGAACTCCCTTGTCGTGCCGAAGAGGATGGGCCTGCCGGGCTGTTTGGCTCTTCCGAGCTCCGTCACCAGTCCGAACTCGACCAGTCTGTTCACGGCGTGATCGCTGTTAACCCCGCGGATCTGTTCAATCTCCGCCTTTGTTACGGGCTGTTTGTAGGCTATGACGGAGAGGGTTTCAAGAAGGACTTCCGTCAGCTTCGGCTTTCGCGGATGCAGCTCAAGAGTTATGAGCTGCGGATAGTATTCCTTCCGGGTGCACATCTGCCAGGCATCCTCAAGCTCTATGATGCTGGTGCCGCGGGTTTCGCCGTTCCACCGTTCCGACATATTTCGAAGAGTCTCTCTGACGGTCTGCGTATCAACGCCGCACGCTTTTGCTATTTCATCGGATTCGACAGCTCTTCCGGTTGTAAAGAGTATGGCTTCAATTGCGCTTTCCAGCTCATTCATGCGTCTGCCCCTTCTTCTATCTCACTAAACTCCGAGTCCTTGAACCGGCTGCGGATTTCCTCGATATCAGCTTCCGGCACCTGTTCTATCATGATGTCATCGCCCGGATTATCCTGTGCGGCACGGATCATTCCGTAGCTCATCAGTTCGAGAACAGCGAGAAATGTCACGACAATCTGCGTTCTGCTCTTCTGGCCCTGGAGGAGCTGTCGGAAAGAAAATGATTTGTGCTTCTTCACATATCCGGTAATCTTTTCGAGTTTCTCCGGCAGAGAAACCTCTTCTTTTTCAATCGTGCCGAAGCGGCTTCTAAGCGGATCGATACGGTCCGCGCTGCGGCGAAGGACGCTTTCAAAAACTTCATGCAGACGGTCCAGTGTGATTCCGGATACGATTTCCTCAGGATTAATCTTCGGCCTGTATTTTTTTACTTCGCCCGGGGTCGTGTCATCCTTGAACAGTCTCCCGGAGGCTTCCTCCATGCATTCCCGCAGTTCGGATGCCATGTATTTATAGGTTTTGTATTCGAGAAGACGGCGCACGAGCTCTTCTCTCGGATCTGCTTCACCCTCTGCTTCCTCTTCTTCCTTCGGCAGCAGCATTCTGCATTTGATCGCGATCAGCTCGGCGGCCATGACCATGAATTCGCTCATGACCTCGAGGTTTTCTTCCTCCATCTTTCGCACATAGGCAAGATACTGATCTGTGATCTCAGCGATGGGAATATCGAAAATATTGATTTTATTCTTTTCAATAAGCGTAAGCAGAAGATCCAGAGGACCGTCGAACGCCTTCAGTTCTACTTCGAGTGCCATTCATTTCTCCCGTGGTTTAAGGCTTATTGTGACAATCTCCGTCGGATTATTGATCCGGAGAGGAACCGTATGTTCCCCCAGACCGGAGGTGACAATCATAACGGATCCGCCGCGCTCATACATTCCGTAGCCGTAAGGAGGTAAAGGCCGGAAATAGGGGCTGACAAGACTGCCGTGCTTTCCGAAGCGCATAAGCCCTCCGTGGTAATGTCCGGAAACAATAAGATCCGCACCCCAGTCCATATATTGCGACGCAAAGACGGGATTGTGGGCGAGAAGGATTTCAAAGGCATCACCGCGGCATTTGCCGATCTGTTCCTCAAGCTCTGACGCGGAAAGCTTCGGCACTCTCAGTTTTTTATATTTTACCGGACGCAGCTCAAGGCCGGTGATTCGGAAGCGGTCAGCTCCGATCGTCAGAGATGCGCTTTTGTTTCTCAGCATCTGCACGCCGATTTTCCGGAGCGCCGAAAGGTAATCCCTAAGAATCTCAGGCGTGTGCCGGAGCTTTGTTTCGTGATTGCCGAATGAAGCGAATACCGGAGCGGTCTCCGCCAGTTTTTTATAGAGATTAAGTGAAATATCAGTGCGCAAGCTGTCGCCTGCCGTGATCATGTCACCGGAACAAAGAATCAGATCCGGACAGATTTTCCGGCATGCGTCAGTCAGAATCCTGTTATCCGGTCCGTATACCGCTTCGTGGAGATCACCAAGCAGCAGAATCGTGTGCTCTTCCGAAACCGAATCTGACAAGACGGTATACCCGGTTATTTCAAAATGATCGTATCTCATATGCTGCAGAAAATCAGTGCCCCGACATAACGCCGGGGCACTTTCAGGACTTTATCAGTTATACTTTCTCTTGCGGGCAGCTTCGGATTTCTTCTTGCGGCGGACAGACGGTTTTTCGTAATGTTCGCGCTTACGGATCTCCTGCTGGATTCCTGCCTTCGCGCAGCTGCGTTTGAATCTTCTTAATGCGCTGTCGAGAGATTCGCCCTCTTTGACAATGACATTTGCCATAAACCTGATTTCACCTCCCCCTTACCTTAACGGGGTATTTTCAAACTC
>CADBRO010000131.1 GCA_902797075.1 uncultured Lachnospiraceae bacterium | reverse complement strand
TCGCTTCCGTAGCCCTTCTGGCGATGGTGATCATATTCCAGCCGGAGCTCAGAAAGGGACTGGAATCCCTGGGCAACAGGAACATCCTTTCCTCGATCTTTCCGTTTGATTCCGCGTCGGATAAAAACAGCTGGTTTTCGGACAGGACCATAACGGAAATCGTGCGGGCGGTCAACGAGATGAGCGAGGTCCGGACGGGCGCACTCATCGTTATGGAGCAGAATATCCTGCTCACCGAGTATGTGAATACGGGCATCCGGCTGGATTCTGAGGTATCGAGCCAGCTGCTGGTCAATATTTTCGAGCACAACACGCCGCTCCACGACGGTGCGGTTATTATGCGAGGAAACAGGATTGAGGCCGCGACCTGCTATCTGCCTCTGTCGGAAAATGCGAGAATCAGCAAAAAATACGGTACCAGGCACAGAGCAGGCCTCGGAATCAGCGAAGTAAGCGATTCCTTTACCATCATCGTTTCCGAGGAGACCGGAAGAGTTTCATACGCCCATATGGGAGTGCTGACAACAGGAGTGACCGCCAGCGGACTCCGCGAGCAGCTTCACCAGGTTCAGAAGCGCATGCTGAGAGCGGGCGGAGATGACAGGAGGATTAAGATTCGCAAAGAACGTAAGGAGGAAGGATGAAGAAAAGAATGTTCGGACATCCGGGGCTTCTTGTCGCTTCGCTTGTGATCGCCTTCGGCCTCTGGCTGCTGATCATCAATACAAGTAATCCGCAGGTGACGCATACATATACCGGAGTTACCGTAAATATTACCAACGCTTCCTATGTTGAAAGCCGGCAGCAGATGTACGCCATGATTGACGGCATCCGCACCATCAACGTGACCGTTCATACCAACAGGCGTCTTGTGGAACGGCTTTCTTCTTCCAGTATTACCGCGACGGCGGATCTGACGCAGATCGAAGACTTTACAAGTCCCGTCTACGTTCCCGTCAGCGTGACGGTGCCCGGCGTTCCGGCCGACTCCGTGACCGTGAATCCGAGAATGCTGGAGATTACTCTTGAGGATGTCGAGACGCAGGAGTTTTCCGTAAATCCGACGACGGCAGGAACAACGCCGTCGAAGGGATATGAAGTGGGCCGTCTGAACGCGATTCCCGATAAGGTCAAAATCAAGGGACCGAAATCGCTGATTGACAGGATCGACCAGGTCAACGCCGAGGTCATGGTGACCGGAATGAAGCAGGACCAGTCGCTTTCCGCGAAAATCGTGATTTACGACAGGAACGGCGATACGCTTTCCGATTCGCAGATGGAATCGCTGACAATCGGAGACGGCAATACCAATGCGAAGGTCAGGGTGACCCTCTATTCCGTCGTGCCGGACGTACAGATCAAAGCCGAGCCCTACGGAGAGCCGGCTCCCGGCTACCAGATCGGAGAGGTGACGACGACGCCCTCGGCTCTCAAGATCGTCGGCCCCGCGGACACCCTTGAGGAGTTCCGTGCAAACGGCGGTATCATCGAGATCCCGGAATCATCGCACGACATCGATATATCCGGGGCGAGCAGCGACCAGGAGATCAACGTGGATATCACGAATTATCTGCCCGACGGAATCAGCCTCGCTGCGGATACAAGCGAGACGGTGGCTGTGACAGTCAAGATACTCGCGGCTGACAGCAAGTCCGTCGAGATTGAAACAAAGGGAATCGTGAAGAATAATCTGCCTGCGGACTATACAGCCGTATTTGCGGATTCGCTTCTGGACATCAGGGTATCGGGTGAAGACGCCGGGCTTCTTAAGCTCACGGCGGAAGATATATCCGCGTCGGTGGATCTTAAGGATGTTGAGCCGGGAGAGGTGACTGTTCCTGTGGAGGTCGTTCTTCCGGAAGGGTTCAGCCTCACCGAACCGGTCACAGCCCAGATGACAATCAGTAAAGTAACCGTAAAAGAAACGGATGCATCGACACAAGGTAATTAAGGAGAGATGAATATGTTAACGAATGCTCGGCAGTCGTGCGGCATATTCATTTATCCGGCAACAGAAGCCATCCATAAAAAGTACGATTCGAGGAGGGATTAAAGTGGTCAGTGGAAACGCGGTTATCAAAAATGCCACGGGACTCCATCTGAAGCCCGCGGCCCGCTTCTGCGAAGAGGCGCTCAAATATAAATCAACCATTACATTTACATTCGGCGGCACCACGGCGAATGCCAAAAGTGTTTTGTCCGTACTCGGCGCATGCGTGAAATCCGGCGACGAAATAGAAATTGTGTGCAACGGAGAGGACGAACAGGAAGCGCTTGACAATCTGTTGAAAGCAATCAGTGAGGGTTTGGGAGATGAGATCTGAATTCACGGTATTATGGAAATGCAGAAAGGCAGCTTCGATGATACTTGCTGCTCTTATGGTTCTTACGCTGACCTCCGCAGTAAGTTTTGCCGAGGAGGCCGGTACGGGAGAGGCTGCGGCCGAAACCGCCGCGCCGGCATACGCCGACGCTTCCGTCGTACAGACGAACGGAATTGCGGGATGGCCGAAGGCGATGGATATCGGCTCCGATTACGGCTGCGTCATGGACATGGTGACAGGATCCGTGCTGTTCAATAAGGGCGAGCATGAGGTCACGCCTCCGGCATCGCTTACAAAGGTCATGACTGCGCTGCTCGCGATCGAAAACGGCGATCTCGACGCTCAGGTTGAGATGACCCAGACCGGCGTCGCCTATGCGACGGACGGAAGCTCCAATCTTTATACGCAGGTCGGAGAAGTGTTCACGCTCCGCGACATGCTTTACGGCGTCCTTCTCAAGTCCGCAAATGATATGGCAACGCAGGTCGGAGAATATATCGGCGGCGGATCTCTTGATACATTCATCGATATGATGAACGCGAGAGCGAAAAAGATCGGCTGCAAAAACACGCATTTTGTAAATGCGTGCGGCATGCCGGCAGAAGGACATGTGACCACTGCCTACGATCTCTGCCTGATCTGCAGGGAAGCGTTCAAAAACGAGGAACTGATGAAGATACTCGGAACCTCCACATACACGATCCCGGCGACCAGTTTGACCGCCGAGCGTTCATTCGCCAACCACCATCCGTTCGCTTCGGATCCTGCAAATGCGTACGAAGGCTTCCTGGGCGGAAAGACCGGTTATACGGACGCGGCGCAGAGCACGCTGATCACTTTTGCGAAGCGGGATACTACGACGCTCGCCTGCGTCGTGCTTCACGGCATGGGGACAGAGGTGACGGCTGCGGATACCCGCGCGCTTCTCGATTACGCCTTTGAAGGGTTCAAGCATGTCCGCGTGGACAGCAGGGATATCGCCGCGGACGGCGGTATCGTATCTCTTCCGAAGGATGCCTCCAAAGAAGATCTGACTTCGGAGACAAGAACGGAAGAAAGCGAAGTATTCGGACCGGTCCAGATAACGGCTTACAAGTATAACAAGCATCTCGTGGGAAGAACCACGATCAAACAGGAGACCCTGGATGCGATTGCCAGAGCCGAGGAGGAGAAGGCGCGGGCCGAAGCTGCTGCAGCGGCCGCATCCGCGGCTGAGGCAATGTCCGCCGCGGAAGAAGCTGTATCCGCAGCGGAAGAGCCTGTTACCCAGTCGGTCAGTTATACCGGAACAGGACAGAGCGCAGAAATCCGTACGGGTAGTGAAGTGATAGAACTTCCGCTCGGAATCACGATGAACAGAACTGCTTTTATCGCGATTGCGGCGCTTTCTCTCCTGATTCTTCTTGGAATCCTTATGATTATCATCACGCTGATCGCCCACCGGGGTGAGGAATGATTAAGCTATGAAAACAGTGATTCTTGCAGGAGGATACGGCACCCGAATCAGTGAGGAGAGCCGCCTCAGACCAAAGCCGATGGTCGAGATCGGCGGAAAGCCGATCCTGTGGCATATTATGAAGCAGTACTCGTATTACGGCTTCAATGACTTTGTGGTCTGCTGCGGTTACATGCAGCACATCATAAAGGAATACTTTGCCAATTATTTTTTATACAACAGCGACGTGACGTTTGATTTTACAAACGGCCGGAATGACATGACCGTGCACATGGATCACACGGAGCACTGGAAGGTTTCGCTGATCGACACAGGTCTCGATACCATGACGGGCGGAAGAATCCGGCGCGTCCGGAAGTATATCGGCGAAGAACCGTTCTTCCTTACTTACGGGGACGGCGTATCGGATATCAGGATCGACGAGCTCCTCGAATTTCACAAAAAGAGCGGCGGGATTCTGACGATGAGCTGTGTGCACCCGAGCAGCCGTTTCGGAAATGTGGACGTTGACGGGGGCGGTTTTGTGACGGGATTCCGGGAGAAGCATGTCGAGGATTCCGGCTGGATCAACGCGGGCTACATGGTCTGCGAACCGGAGATTTTCGACAAGCTCACGGATGACAGCACGGTATTTGAGCGGGAGCCGATCGAGCAGACCGCAGCGGAAGGAAAGCTGCGCGCATACCGGCATGAGGGTTTCTGGCAGTGTATGGATACGCTGAGAGAAAAGAGCATGCTGGAAGAACTCTGGAAGAGCGGCAGCGCGCCGTGGAAAGTGTGGGAAACATGAATACGCTGTCATTTTTCAGCGGAAAAAAGGTACTGTTGACAGGACATTCGGGATTTAAAGGATCCTGGATGTCCCGTCTTCTGATTCTTGCAGGAGCGGATCTGACGGGCTACTCTCTGGAGCCCTGTGATCCGTCTCTTTTCAATCTGCTTCATCTTGACAAAGAGATGAATTCCGTGACCGGGGATGTCAGGGATTATGAGCATCTGAAGAGGGTGATCAGCAGCGAGAAGCCGGAGATCGTATTTCATCTGGCCGCCCAGCCGATCGTGCGGGAGTCCTACAGGATACCCCGCGAGACGTTTGAGACCAACGTGATGGGAACGGTCAATCTTCTCGATTGTTTAAGAACCGAGGGCTGCGCCGCATCGGTGGTGAATGTCACGACTGACAAGGTTTATCTCAATGAGGAAGTGCGGAGAGGATACAAAGAAGAGGATCCTCTCGACGGCTATGATCCCTACTCAAACAGCAAATCCTGTTCCGACCTTGCGACGCACAGCTATTACTCGTCGTTTTTCAGGGACGCCGGCACGGCCGTTTCAACCGCCCGGGCGGGCAACGTCATCGGCGGAGGAGATTTTGCGGCGGACAGAATCCTGCCCGACTGTATGCGGGCGGCAGTGAAGGGAGAATCCGTGATTCTTCGTCATCCCGGATCGGTCAGACCCTACCAGCATGTGCTTGAGCCTCTTTCCGCCTATCTGCTGATTGCCCGGAAACAGGCGGAGAATCCCGGGTTGTCCGGAGCCTGGAACGTGGG
>CADBRO010000130.1 GCA_902797075.1 uncultured Lachnospiraceae bacterium | reverse complement strand
GTGAAGGTCTCATCCGTTTCGATACAGTAGTATACGCCTGAATCCTGCTTTGAGTACGTACGTCCTTCCATATCTTCATACATGGCTCCGCCTACGGGATGAATTGCGACCGAAATCCCGTCTGCGCCGTAAACGAGGAAATATTCGTCTGAACCGGATGTATCCGTTCCTTCATCTGAACTGCTCTCCGGTTTTGTCTTTGTGAGGAATTTTGCGCTCGCATAGGCGGTCGTGCCTTTGTAGTCGACCTGATACCAGCCGGTATCCTCGCCGTTTTCAGTAACGGATCCGAGAACCGTAACCGCGTCGCCGTATCCAAGATATCCGATCACATCATCATTTGTCGAACTGCCGGACCGCACATTCAGATAATCGCTGACACAGTAATAGGTCGCGTTAACAGGCGTGATACCGGTGCCGGATTCTTTGGAAGCTTCCTGGCTGACTGCGGTCTTTGTGTCGTACTTCAGGACTTTGATCGTACCGACGATCTTTATGATGTCTTCAAGGTCGGCCTGCTCCGCAGCAGTTCCCTTGATGGCAAACACTTCATTTTTTGTGGAGACGAAAGCCTGATAGACAGCCGCCGTCTCGCCGCCTGCTACTGCACAGGCGGGCAGAGCCTCGCCATTTGCAAAATGATCAATCGTAATCGTGCTGCCGCCGTCGCTTAATACAAACCAGCTGTTCGGATCAGACACGACATTCCACCCGTCATCAGGCGCTTCGATCGAAAGAACGCCGTCCTCCGTCTGATATAAAACACTCTGCGGAGCCTCCTGACCCATCTGCTCTTCTGCAAAGGCAGTCCCGCAAAACATCATGACCGTACCGAGAACCGCGGCACATAAAAACATCTTACCCTTCATTACAAACCTCCTTTAATTCTATGCAGTATCTGGTTCAGCAATTGCTTATTGTACCGTTTTTCCAAATAATACAAACAATTGTTTCGCTTTTATTATAATGACAGAAGCCATACCAGTCCAGTCACAAAAAAATCCGGCGTTATGAATGAGATCCGAGGCTCTCATAAAATGCCTTGAGCACCCAAAATGCCTGCTTTTTGTATTTCTTATCCGGAGAAAGAAGCCCCTTCCTGTTATAGTACCCCTGAATCGCGCTTGTCCGCCTCGGACACCTGAAATCGTAGAGAATCCAGGGAGTCATGCCCTTCACATAATCAATCGTTTTCAGCACCTTGATCTGTCTTTCATAGACATCCTTCTGGCAGTCTTCTGTCCCCTTGTCATCCGACGTGCCCCGGTGACCGGGCAGGGCGTCCGCTCCGAACTCGGTGATCACTACCGGCTTCTCAGGCCGGCTGTTTTCGAAGAGCTTGGTCAGCAGGCTGAAATCCGGAGTATACCAGCCCATATATTCATTAAGGCCGATAAGATCAAGATACGGCACAAGGCGGTCAGCAATCGCCATTTTTTCATAGCTCACGAGGCAAGCCGCTGAAACAAGCCTTGTCTCATCGAGTCTGTGAGCCTGCCGGGCGAGACGGCTCATGAAAGAAAGACGTTCGTCGGAATCGGCGTTTTCATTTCCGACGGACCATATGATCACGCTTGCGCGGTTCCAGTCGCGGAGAATCATCTCCGACAACTGATTTTCCGCATCCCGGTATGTTTCTTCCCTTGAGAAGCGGATCGCCCAGTAGACCGGAATCTCCTCCCAGAGCAGAATTCCCTCCCGGTCCGCAAGCTGAGCCGTCTTTTCATTATGCGGGTAGTGCGCAAGCCTCATAAAATTGCAGCCGAGTTCTTTCGCGAGACGGATATTCTCGAGCTGCTCCTCATCACTTGGCGCTTTGCCGTTCCGGACGCTTTCCTCGTGGCAGCTGATCCCGCGCAGAAATACAGGGTTTCCATTTAAGAAAATCTCCCTGCCCTTAACGCAGATCTCGCGGAAGCCGATCTCATCTGAAACCTCGTCGCCGCCGCATTTTAGCGATACATGATAAAGCTTCGGATTTTCCGGACTCCAAAGCTCAGGCATGGCATCGATGATCCGCTCTCCGCAGCCCCTGCATATCGGAATCGGCAACGTAATATCAAGCTCCGGAATCGAGATACAAGCCTCACCGTCAAATTCTCCGGAGAGCTGCACTTTAACCTGAATTTTATTAAATGTCCCGTCCGGAACAAGCGCAGCCTGGAACCGTTTTATGAAAATGCGGGGTACGCGTATGATCTCGATATCCCTGTAAATTCCTCCGTAATTGAACCAGTCCGTATTCTCGGTCGGGACCTGCTCGGGACGCCTCGTGTTGTCCGCCTGAATGATGATCCGGTTGTCGTCCCGCAGGCAGTCGGAAATCTCGAAATAAGCAGGCGTGGATCCGCCGCGGTGCATTCCCACATATTCCCTGTTGAGGAATACCCGGCAGATGTAATTGGCTGCGCCGATTTTCAGAAACACCCGTTCATCGTCATGCCGGCTGAAGCGGAATGTCCGGGTAAAAATCATGCTTCCCTCATAGAGGCTGAATTTTTCGGAAAATGTGTTCCAGCAGCACGGCAGCATCATAGCCGGCCACTCATCGAAGGAGTAGTCGACCGGCAGGGTGAAGCCATTTGCGTCAAAGCGCCTTTCCTCATACCAGTGCTGCCGGATGCAGGTATCGTACTGATCAACCGCGTAATGCCAGAGTCCGTTCAGCGATTCCTTCGGCCGGCTCCTGTCAAACATCAGGTCTTCATGGGTTGCCTGTTTGACTTCGTACTCGGAAAGATAGTCCTCAAGATTGATGTCTGAGACGTTCTTCTGTTGATATTTTGCCATAATACTCCTCTGCATCTTTTGCGATAATGACTATCAGATATTATAACATATATCATCGCTGCAGATGATTATCAGCCGGTTCTGACAGAAGGGTTCGGAGCTGACCGCAGAACATAAAAAAAGCCTCACCGTGTAAGGTGAAGCGGTTGTTTCATCCGGGATATCAAAGCGTGCCCGACATCCCCGGTTTTGTATTCTGTTAAAAAGCTTCCGCATCACGGAATAAAAAACTGCGGCACGGAGCTTGATCCCCGTGCCGCAGTTGACTCATCGGCATATATAATTCTTTTATCAGTTGGCAGCAGCCAGTCTTTCATTTAATGTCTGTACCAGAGCATCTGCGTCAACGCCGTGAACAGCTGCGGCTTCCGCAATTGTTTCCATCTGGGATGACGGGCAGCCAAGGCAGTGCATGCCGATTCCCATAAGAACCGGTGCGCAGGCATCCAGGTTAATGTTAAGAAGTTCGCCGATCATCGTATCCTTTGTTATCTGTGCCATATCATTTCCTCTTTCTAAAAAAAATATATTTTAACTGATCATATAACAGACTTCCGGGTGTGGCAACTATTATCTTTGCCGGCAGAGGCGAAAGATACAGGGCAGCCCCCATTTTCATTATACCGCCACCGAAAACGCCGGCGGAACAGGAATATTCAGCTCCCGCAGCACCTCCTCCACTGTGGAAACCAGAGTAATATCCAGCGCCTTCCGCACCTCCTCCGGCACTTCCTTCAGATCCTCTTCATTGTCCTTCGGCACGAACACTCTCTTTACACCGCTTCGCTGAGCCGCCATGAGCTTCTCAGGCAGTCCTCCGATCGGACCCACATCGCCCTGTAGGGAAACTTCTCCCGTCATCGCAACTTCCGGCGGAACCGGCACTCCTGCCACGAGGGAAGACAGCGCCGTTACCAGCGTAATACCGGCCGAAGGTCCGTCTTTCGGCGTCGCGCCGTCCGGGACATGGATGTGGAGATCATTTTCATTGAATGCTCCGGCCTGCCCGGGCAGAATCGCCTTCACAAGGCTCACGGCAATCTGCGCCGACTCCTTCATCACATCGCCAAGCTGACCGGTTATCAGGATTTTACCGCTGCCATTTGTAAGAAGGGTCTGAATATACAGGATCTCGCCGCCGACCGGCGTCCATGCAAGTCCCGTGACAATCCCGGTCCTGGCGCTTTCCGGCACGCGCTTATGATGAATCGGACCTGCATCGAGATACTCTGACAGAGAATCAGGCGTTATCTCAAGCTTCGCTTCCGCGTCATCCACCAGATGTACCGCCGCGCTCCGGCAGATCTGCTCAATCCTCTTTTTAAGCCCGCGTACGCCTGCCTCCCTGGTGTAGTCTTCAATCACCGCATCAATAACTTCATCGGAAATGGCTAGGGCCCCCTCCGGAATGCCTACCGATTCCATCGCTCGCGGCAGCAGATGCTCCCTCGCGATCTTATGCTTCTCAAGCGGCGTGTAGCCCTGGAAATTGATCACTTCCATCCGGTTAAGGAGCGGCTCCGGGATCGTATCCAGCGTATTGGCAGTACAGATAAACAGCACATCCGACAGATCGAACGGCACGTTGAGATAGTGATCCGTAAATGAGAAATTCTGCTCCGGGTCAAGCACTTCCAGCAGCGCGCTGGCCGGATCGCCGTTATAGCCTCTGCTCAGCTTATCCACTTCATCAAGGACCATGACAGGGTTGTTCGCACCGCATTTATGGATGCCGTCGATGATGCGTCCCGGCATGGCTCCGATGTAAGTTCGCCGGTGGCCTCTGATATCGGCTTCATCTCTCACCCCGCCGAGGGACACGCGCACATACTTTCGTCCCAGTGCATTTGCGATGCTTTCTCCGATACTGGTCTTTCCGGTGCCGGGAGCTCCCACAAAACACAGAATCGATCCGGACTGTCTCCCCTTAAGGCGCATCACGGCAATCTGCTGAAGGATGCGTTTCTTGACCTTATCGAGACCGGAATGATCGGCATTCAGCGATGCTTTTGCCTCCTCCATCAGGATCTCTTTCGCCTCTTCCTTTTTCCACGGCAGATCAGTGAGCAGGTCAAGCCAGTCCGTGAGCATTCCCGCCTCGGGACTGTTGCTGCCCTCACCTTTCAGACGGTTCAGAACCTTACGCCCTTCCTTGAGTGCAGCTTCATTCATTCCCGCCTCTTCAAGCTTAATCTCAAGCCTTCGAAGTTCGGTGACATTTTCCGGATGAAGCTCGTCCAGTTCTTTCTGCAGATACTCGATCTGCTTTTTAATGGCGGATTCCCGGTAAATCTTTTCGTAGTCTTCTTTCTGGGCGGACTGTGCTTCCGCCTGCACGTCGATTCGTTCAATGCCCTCCATCAGAAGGCGTTCCAGCGCATCGAAGCGGTTTTGCAGACTGTCCGTGGCAAGCAGGGCGTAGCGTTCTTCCGCCGGAATACCGAGCCAGGGCGAAAGCGACGCTCCCACCGTCCATAAGTTGTCCCAGGATTCTGCGAAGCTTCGAATCAGGCCTTCCCACTGCTCACCCTTCGAAAACTCAAAAATGCGTTCTTTGACATCCTTAAGCCTTCGGGACGCGTCTTCTTTGTCCAGGTCGTCGATATCCGGGCGGCGGGAAAGCGTCATGGAGAAGCTGCCGTTTGGCAGCTGGTATATTTCATCCACGTTAACGCGGTAATTCATATCGATGCAGACAAAATCGCTGCTGAGCTCAGATATATTTCCCACAAGGCCGATCGGCTGGAAATTCTCCGCCGTCAGCTGTTTCTTCGGTTTTTCTTCCTTTTGCGCGAGCAGGGTGACCCGCTCTCCGGTCACGGGCTCTTTGCCCGAAAGCTCTTTGTAAATGCCAGTCTGAAGCCACAGCTTCGAGCCGGGCAGCGCTATGACCTTGTATATAGGCAGCATAATCATGATAATTCCTCCAGAACTTGACATCTGTCAAGGTTGTACATAGAATACTCCGTTCCTTGACACCTGTCAAGGTTTTGTTATAGTATTGAGTTACATTTCAGGAACATCAGATAAGCGCGATAAGGATTATCCTGCGATGCCTGTTTAAGAACAAATCACGGGGAAGGTAAACATCTATGTACTGCGGAACCAACAAAACAGCGCTGCAATCACAGAGACAGACCGCAGAGGCGATGATGACGCTTTTGCGACAGAAGCCATTTGCGCAGATAACGATCAGTGAGCTCTGCAAATCCGCCGGGATTTCACGCCAGACCTTCTATTCTCTTTTCACCAGCAGGGAAAATGTGATGGTGTTTACCCTGAAGGAACAGTACTGTGAGGGGCTTAACGATCTTACTCCCCGTAATTCCGTGTATGATAGCGATCTGACCAGATGGCTGAGCCGCAGCTACAGCGCGTACATTCTCCGGAACCGCGCTCTCATCAAGATGCTGGTGGACAACCGCATCGATTATCTCCTGTATGACAGCTTTTTTGAGGCCATGGACAGCTGCGAATGTTTCTTAAGCAGAGTGGATTCCTGTACGCGGAGCTACGCCGCGAGTTTCTATGCCGGCGGGGTTGCGTGTGTGGCGCGGCGGTATGCGGAGGAAGGCTGTATGAGCAGTGCGGAGCAACTGGAGGCGCTGCTCGAAACTCTTCTTTCGGGAAATGTGTTCCGGGAATAAGCACTTTCCATGTGCTCTATGTTATTATATCCATGCAATGTCAGCTGTAAAGATATCCGATCTTAATTTCAAAAATGAGGGAGAAGCCATGGAAGGAAAAGTATATGCTCAGGTTTACTCTTTAATCAGAGTCGAACGCGACGGACTGATCGAAGCATTGAAAGAATTGTCAAGAATCGGTTACGACGGCGTGGAGATCATTTCCGATAACTCGGGCGGATTATCCGTCCCGGAATTCAATGCACTCCTTAAGGAATTAAAATTGAACGTAATCGCGATCCACGGATGGGGTTCGGATGATGAGATCAACATGGCGAAGGCCTGCGGCATCAAATATCTGGCATTTGATGCCAAAATTGAGAATTACAAGCGCGAAACCATCCTTAAGGTATGCAGGGAGCTGAACGAAAAAGGACGTCAGATCCGGGATCTCGGGATGAAGCTCGCCATTCACAATCATGCGGACGAATTCCTGTGGGTAGAAGGAGAAGAAGGGAAAACAAGGGTTTATGATCTCCTGCTTTCCGAGACAGATCCTGACCTGGTCGGCTTCCAGCTTGATGTAGGCTGGGCAGTCCTTGCCGGTGCTGACGTATATGATTATATTGAGAAAAATCCGGGACGTTTCCCGCTGATTCATGTAAAAGAGTGCGATCACGTTGCGAAGGATCCGGCAGAGTTCGAACATTTCCCGCCGGAAATCGTAAAACAGATCAAAAGAGACGAGCACGGCGCTCCCATATTTACCGATGAGATCAAGGCTCAGCTCTATGAGACAAGAAGCTGGAACAAAGGCCTCGGACAGGGAATTATTGACTGGAAGAGGCTGACAGACCTGGCAAATGCACAGGGCTGCGACGCATTTATCAGCGAGCGTGAGTACTATCACTTTGACGGCTCCGACGGAACTGCTGTCAGTGCTGCAGAGTTTGACTACAAATTCTTAAGAAGCCTGTAATGAGATGAATAAACCCCGGCACCGTCACAGACGGCGCCGGGGTTCTTTTTTGGAGAGTATAGCTCTCCCGCCGGTAGTTGTTTCATCTACCGCTTTATGCTATCATTTACTGAATAAAGAAACACATCGGACAGCCCCTTAAGCTTTGCACTGTAACCATTCACCCGGCGCGAGGTTTGGGGCATTTTTTACAATACGAAAGGATAATCTATATGAATATAAGGAAAAAAACAGCTGCAGCGGCAATCATAACATGTTCACTTCTGGCTGCGGGCGTTACTGCATCTGCGGACGTCAGGAGCCTGCCTTCGAAAACTCTCGCATCGCTGGTTGCCGGCAAAACATTTGAGGGAAAAATATCAGGATACGGCTGGGGCGAGGAGGATGATCCGTCTTCGCTCAGCATAGACTTTACAGTGATTGAACCGCTTATCTATGAGGCCGCTGAAATAGACTCTCTTTCCGCAGGCGATGTCATTATCGCGGGTTATGAATCCTATACGGTTTCATCTGTAGAACAGGCTGAAAATGCTGTTGTTGTGAATCCGGAAGAGGAATGGCTTACTCCTGTCACTTTTACAGCCGGTGAAGACGGCAATTATATCGCCGGGAATGACGAAGGGGTGATAAAGTATGACAGTTTTTCGTTTTCAGGGAAACTGGGGGTGGATCTTGTTTATGTAAATGCGGAGGGAGAACAGCTTACAGCGGCAGAGCTGCTGAAGGATTTCACCGGAGAAGTAATCGACACAGATAACAGCGTCCCGAAGATTACATTTGATGAAAATGGCTATATCGTGGAGTTAGATTTCACTGAATAAATCAGGCTGATACCGATGCGTCACTGCCGGAATATTGAAAGGAGATAGTCCAAATGAGCGGGGACAAAACAATAAATGTAAATTATCTCGACAGCGATAAAGCGCATGAACATTTCCTGCGGGTCGTATACCAGGTGAATAATATCGCCTGTCTGTTCCAGCAAAATGAGGACGACAGTATGTCGGCGATCTTTGTTACGCCGGCTTTCTCTAAAATGATGGAATACGATTCACAGGAAGATGCACTGAAAAGCATGGACGGTGAAAACCTGTTTGAGAACACCTTACAGGAAGACCGTCAGCTTGTCCGTGATATGCTGAAAAAAAGGGTTGGACCGGATGGCACACAGGATCTCACGATCCGGCGGATCACAGGCAGGGGAAACATCATCTGGGTTACGATCCACTACGCGTTTATCGATGACTACGGCAGACATTATATCTACTGTACTTATGCCGATTTTACCAGGCTGAAACGCTATGAGGAACAGCTGCAGAGTGTCTACAGAAGTCTTGGTGAAAGTTTCCATCAGACCGATGACGATACACTTGCCCGCGTTCGCGCTAATCTGACTGCCAATATCGTGGAGGAGGCCAACGGCGCGTCAAGCTATGTTGCAAATGATGAGGATCTGTCGTTTTCGGGGGCACTTAAAGAAAGAGCGTCCTATTTTCCGATCGCAGAGGAAAGGCAGCTGTTTCTTGATACCTTCAATGCAGAGGCGCTCACAAAAGCCTACATGGACGGTACTGTCTCCGTCAGCAAGGTGCTCTATTCCCGTCTGCCGAACAATTCCGTATTCTATGTAAAAATCACGGCGAACGTCACCCGTCATCCCCTGACAGGCGATTTTGTTGTCTTCATTACAGAGGAATCAAACAACCCGGAAAAGCTTGCGTCCACCATCAACGGAAAAATCCTTGCCAAGCAGTTCGACCTGGTAGCCTATATCGCCCGGGACATCTATGATGTAGCCATCGGCGATGCAAGCATGATCGAACACGGCAATATATTTCCGAAAGTCAAACACGGTTCCTATAAGGAATATCTGGAGACGCAGATCATTCCCGCCCTTCCAAAGGATGAAGTCTACCGTCAGAAAATCCGTGAAGCTATGGATCTGAAAACCGTCTTTGAGATGTTCCATGTCCGGGAGCCTTATTCCGTTGATATCGAAGTGGACATGGATGACGGTCATTTCTATAAACGCTTCGACTTTTATTCCGTAGATCCGGAGTCTGAATACTGCATTGTCCTGAAAACAGACACGACTGAAGTGCGTCTGGAGCAGCTGGAGCAGGAAGAGCGCAAGCGCGAGCTTGAGTACAGCAGGCAAGAGCTGGCGGACACCGACGGCATCATGGCTGACGCAGGTTTCGGCATGTGGCACATGACACTTGAGGAGGGAAAAGCATCCCGGCTGCGCGCAAACGCCAAGATGAAAGAGCTCCTCGGAATTGCCGGACAGGACTTAACAGAAGAAGAAATATACGATGCCTGGTATTCCCATGTTCCTGAAGATGAAAGAGCAATGGTAATGAAAAGAATCGAGGAAATGCTCTCAGGAAAGCTGTCCGAGTGCATCAACCTCTGGATTCATCCGGACGGGCATGAGATGTATACCCGTTTCGGAGGCACCGTTGCAGCTGATGAAAATGGGAAACAATCTCTTCGAGGTTATTACAGCGATGTCACCGAGTCCGTCCGGGAGGACCGGGCGCAGAGGGATGCGCTGGCAGACGCACTGGTGGCCGCAGAGCACGCGAACAAGGCGAAAACAACCTTCCTTAACAATATGTCACATGATATCCGTACACCGATGAATGCCATCGTCGGCTTTACGGCACTGGCAACATCGCATATCGACGACAAAGAGCTGGTAAAGGATTATCTCGGCAAAATATCCGTATCCAGCCAGCATCTGCTGTCTCTCATCAATGACGTGCTGGATATGAGCCGCATCGAGAGCGGTAAAATGACGCTCGAAGAAGTGGAAGTTCATCTGCCGGACCTGATTCATGACCTCCGGACAATCATCCATGCAAATGCAACCGCCAAGCAGCTGGATTTGTTTATTGACACGCAGGATGTGAAGAATGAGGACATCATCACGGATAAACTCCGCCTGAATCAGGTATTTCTGAATATTCTGTCCAATGCGATCAAGTTCACGCCGAATGGCGGAAGCATCAGTTTCTTCGTGATTGAGAAGCCGTCTCCTATCCCGGAACATGCTGTGTTTGAATTCCGCATCAAAGATACCGGCATCGGCATGGGCAAAGAATTTCAGAAAACGATTTTTGAGGCATTCACCCGTGAAAAGACCAGTACTGTCAGTGGTATTCAGGGCACCGGCCTTGGCATGGCAATCACAAAGAGCATTGTGGATATGATGGGCGGCACCATTTCCGTAAACAGCGAAGAAGGAAACGGCACTGAGTTTATCGTGACAATCCCCTGCCGTCTGAGCGGAAAACCTGTCAGCAGCGATGTGATTCCGGAATTACAGGGACTGCGCGTACTCGTTGTAGACGACGATACCGATGCCTGCCTTTCGGTCTGCTCCATGCTGAGGTCAATAGGCATGAAGCCTGACTGGACAACCCAGGGCAAAGAGGCCGTCATCCGGGCTAAGGAGGCAATAAAAGAGTCGGAAGCCTTCAGTGCGTATATCATTGACTGGCAGATACCGGACATAAACGGCGTGGAGGTTGTCCGCCGGGTCCGGAATGTCATCGGCGGCAGTGCCCCGATCATCATACTGACTGCTTACGACTGGGCAGATATTGAGAAGGAAGCCAAAGAAGCAGGGGTTACCTCATTCTGTTCCAAGCCTATCTTCCTGTCGGAGCTGCGCAAAGTACTGGAGGCTCCCTTCCAAAACGGCAGCAAAGACCAGGAGTCTGAAAAGCAATCGATTGATTTTACGGGTAAAAAGGTTCTGCTTGCCGAGGACAACGAGATGAATCAGCTGATTGCGCAGGCGATTCTGACAGAAGCCGGTCTGGAGGTTGTGATCGCCAATAACGGCGAGGAAGCCGTGCGTATGATGCAGGAAGCGCCTGCCGGGACATATAATATCATTCTGATGGATATTCAGATGCCTGTCATGGACGGTTATGAGGCAGCACGGCTGATCCGTGCTCTGGATGATCAGACCAAAGCCGGAATCCCGATCGTCGCCGTTACAGCCAACGCATTTGAGGAAGACCGGAAGCAGGCGCTCGAAGCCGGTATGAACGGACATCTGGCAAAGCCTTATGATATACCAAAGATGATGGAAACTCTTAAACAGCTTCTGACGTCATTATAAACGGAAAACCCATAAGGAGATCGGTTCCTGAGCCGTAAATAAGGGCCGGACTGCTTTCACAAATACGGAAGCAGTCCGGCCCGATATGTTATTTCTTTTTCTTGCGGAAGATCCGCTTCAAAGCATAAATCAAAAGCGAAATTCCGGCGAGCAGAACGATCACCGCAAACAGAGGCACCCCGATAGATGTCACTCAGCGTATCTGCACACAGCTGCGGAATCTTTGATACCTTCTGACCGACATTCAGAATTCCCTTGCCGAGCGACAGGACTTCCTGTTCCAGGCTGAAGGATTTCTTCATTCGTTCCATCAGCTTATCGGAAATGATATCAAAAATATTCAGTTCCGGGCAGAGCTGTTCCATCACTCCTTCGATCGTCAGGAAAGACCGGACAAGCATCGGCAGTGTATGAAGCTGCAGGTTTTCATACATACAAGCGCAGTATGGAAATGATCCTGTAATGCTTTCCGGTTATGGTCAGAGGTTCCGCTCTGCCCCCATCGGGGAAATTCAGTCTTTGTTGAGTTCGATAATCTCGCGAACCTCTTCTTTCTTTGAATAATATCTGAGAATGATCAAAGACACGACTATAGTGACAGCATAGACGATAATCGCGGTCCGGTTGTCTCCCTCAGAGAAGGACTCCCCGGCAATCGTCGAGGTGATAATTCCCGGAAACCGGAAAAGTGTGGAAAGCAGAATAAACCGGGAGGCCTTAACCGGAAGCAGCGCCCCGATGTAAACCAGCAGATCCTTCGGTGTCCCCGGTATGACAAAAAGCATCAGAAGGATTCTTTCCGCGTTCCTGCTGTTAAATAATCTGCTTTTTTCTATTCTGCTGATCTTCTCTTTTCCAATCAGATCATAAACTGACGTCTTTCCGACTTTCCTGATCATCCAGAAAATAATTCCGCTGGAAATAAAAACGCCGATATATGTGATAATCAGCCCGCCCAGGACTCCATAACACATACCGGCAAGCAGTTCTACTACTTCTCCGGGAATAAAAAACAGAAAAATCTGAGAAACATTGAGACCGATCAGCAGGAAGCAGCCGGGCACTCCCATTTTTACTATCAGATCCCGGAATTCAACCCGGCCTGCTTCTGTCGAAAGCGTCTTAAATATACCAAGAAGCAGAACCGACAGCACGATGATCATCAGAACCGAGATGACAGTCAAAATCACCTTTTTCATGCTGCGCATCATCTGGATGACGGCTCCGGCGGATTTCCGCCGCCTTCCGTCTTCACCTTCGGTATGAACTTTGAAGCAACTTTCCCTTTCCCTTTCCCCCTGCTCTTCACATAGAAAAATCCGATGACAGAAAAGACAATAGCCCCGATCAGATTGACGAACAGGTCTTTCATCGTATCATTGATACCGATGTCCAGATATCCGCCCACTCCCAACTTCTGCTCGCTGCCATCACTGTGAACAACAATCACATCGGATATGTCAGACACAACGATTGGTATGTTCTGTCTGGTTTCGTCCAGTGTCACGGATGAAAAATGATCTACAACGTAATCCTTCTGCATATCAATTTTTCCGACCTGGTCGGCGGTATACTCGATGAACTCCCAGCATACGCCGACTGTCATGGAAAAGCAGAATGCGACAATGGCAAGGAACAACGGAGAAAGCTTAAAAGAAAACTGTTCACTCCGGTTCAGCAGATCCACGAGTGCAAACCCGATTGCCGCACAGTTGAAACCGTTAAGCGTATGCAGGACAGTATCCCAGTGCGGAACAATAATATAGAAATTGTGTATTTCTCCAAGTATTTCAGCTGCAAATATGAAACAGAGAATAATGATTTCCAGTGTACTTGGAATTTCGATCTCCAGGCGCTTTTCCAGAATACTGGGCAGTACCATGAGCGACAGCGTCAAAATACATAGAAACAAAGATTCATAGTCGTGACGGAAGATGGATCGCACACCGGTTACAATCACAAGTCCGCGAAGAATCAGGTAGATAACCAGTGAAGATTTGTTCTCATAGACTTTTTTCATTGATTTTCCTCCTGCCTTGTCTTTGTTTGGCTATCTGCTCCGTGTTGATATTATTTTCTCCGATCCTTTCCAGGGTCATCAAGTATCCCCGAACAGATAGAATTTTTAAGCATTTATTTTTTTATTGTATCACATCTGCTTTCGGTTAAAATAGTATTGTCCCCGCACAAAG
>CADBRO010000129.1 GCA_902797075.1 uncultured Lachnospiraceae bacterium | reverse complement strand
GGGGTGAAACAATTGACATTTGACGCATTTGATACCAGAAAGGTAGACGAGTATGCCGCACAGGCAAAAGCCTCCTGGGGCACGACGCCGGCTTACAAGGAATACGAAGAGAAATCCAAAGGCCGGACAAAGGAAGAACATCTGAAGATCCATCAGGGAATGATCGATATCTTTGCACAGTTCGGGAAGATCCGGGAGACAGATCCCGCGTCGGAGGCGGCGCAGGCGATGGCAAAGAAGCTGCAGGACTATATCACAGAACATATGTATACCTGCACGAAGGAAATTTTAAGCAGCCTTGGTAAGATGTATGCCGGCGGAGGGGACTTCACAACAAACATTGACAGCATCGGCGGCGAAGGCACGGCGGTATTTGCCTCCAGGGCTATCGAGATCTACTGCAGATAAGCATTTTAGCAGAATACAGGGTGCTTTCCCGGAGGTGACAGCAATTGAGCGAAGCGTTTGTAAAAGTTGACCTGCACGGCATGCGGCAGGAGGAGGCGAGGAAGGCCATTGACAGGGCCATTTCCTCCGCAGGACCGGCGACTTACCAGCTGCAGCTGATCCACGGGTATAACAGAGGAACCAGCCTCCGGTCCATGATCTACGACTGGTACAGATATGAACCCGGGATAAAGAGGATCATTCCCGGCGACAACCCGGGAATCACCGTGCTGGTCTTAAAAGAACTGTATTAGAGAGGGGACACGAACAGGAGAAGGATTTCTTCAGCTGCTGCAGGAAACGCTCCGCAATCGGCGTAAACGTCTGATAGCGGTTCCATACGATATAAAGCGGGGTTTCAAGTACCGGCGCCAAAGGCCGGAACACGAGCCCGCTTTTTTTTGATGTATCAATCAGATCCCGGAATGTCAGCAGATATCCGAGCCCTTCACGCGTAAAGACGGATCCGTTGTAGGAAAGACGGAAAGACCCCTCCAGTTTCATTTTCGAAAATGAGCTCCCGGCCCATTCCTTCAGCTCCCTGTTCCAGGCCTGTTCCGAACAGAACAGCGGAAGGTCTGTCAGATCCTCTGCCCGTATCTCGCTTTTTTCTGACAGCGGGTCTCCTTCCGGGATTATCAGTCCCCACACATCTTTTTCAGGAAATGTCAGATACTCATATTTCCGGCTGTCCGGCATTTCTGCCAGAACAAGAAAATCCAGAAGGCCTTTGTCCATCTTGTCCGCGATCTGCTCTGTATCACCGCTGGTGATATGGTAGTGCAGGTTCGGGTAACGGACCTTAAAGTCCTTGATTATCTGCGCGAGATAACGGATCTGGTAAGACTCGGCAAGCCCAAGATACAGTTCCCCGCCGCTGATGTCATCAAGGGAAATGAATTCCTGCTCGATCTTATCTGCCATACTGACGAGATCCTCTGCCCGGTTACGGAGCAGAATTCCTTCCTCTGTCAGCCGGATATTGAAGCTGTGACGGACAAAGAGCTTTTTTCCGAGTTCCTCTTCAAGGGCTTTCAGCGCTTTGGAAAGGGTCGGCTGCGTAACATGCAGGATCTCGGCGGCTCTGGTCATGTTTTCTTCCCTGGCAACTGCCAGAAAATATCGAAGTGTACGGATCTCCATCAAGAAAACTCCTGTTTCGATTTTTATTTCATGATATTCTATAATGGAATATCATGAAATGAATTATAGCCATTAGCACAACTCGCTGCAAGCGGTTATGATAGCATTGCCGTAGTAGAATCCGTTCATAATTCGTCCGGCAGAGTATAAGAAAACCTGATTCCGGAATCAGGAAGAACAGATGAAGTAAAAAGAAAGCGAGGACAGGAATCATGATGAAGAAGGAAGAACTTACGCTGACACAGGATTGGGATAAGACATTTCCGAAGAGCAACCGGGTGGAGCACTGCAAGGTGACATTTGTGAACCGCTACGGCATCACTCTGGCTGCGGATATGTATGTGCCGAAAAATGCGGAAGGGAAACTTCCCGCCATCGCGGTCTGCGGACCTTTCGGAGCGGTCAAGGAGCAGAGCGCCGGTCTTTACGCGCAGACCATGGCCGAGAGGGGATTCCTCACCATAGCATTTGATCCGTCTTTTACCGGTGAAAGCGGCGGCAGCGTCCGTTACATGGCTTCTCCGGATATCAATACCGAAGACTTTATGGCGGCAGTCGATTTCCTGTCCCTTTGCGATATGGTTGATCCGGAGCGCATCGGCATCATCGGGATCTGCGGATGGGGCGGCATGGCCCTCAACACAGCGGCACTCGATACGCGTGTCAAAGCCACTGTGGCTTCCACTATGTATGACATGACACGCGTCAATGCAAATGGTTACTTTGACAGTGAGGACAGCGAAGAGGCCCGTTATCAGAAGAGAGCTGCCATGTGTGCGCAGCGGCTTGCGGACCTGAGGGCAGGTGAATACGCCCTCGGCGGCGGTGTGGTCGACCCGCTCCCGGAGGACGCGCCTTATTTCGTAAAGGACTACTATGACTATTACAAGACGGATCGCGGTTATCATGCCAGATCTCTCAATTCCAACGGCGGCTGGAATGTGATTGGATGTGAGTCCTTTATGAACCAGCCGATTCTGAAATATTCGAACGAGATCCGCTCTGCGGTTCTTGTTATGCACGGTGAAAGGGCACATTCCTGCTATTTCGGCAGGGACGCCTATGCTGATATGGTGAGAGACAGCAAGTATACGGATAATAAAGAACTGCTGATCATCCCCGGTGCTTCCCACACGGATCTGTATGACGGCGGCGGGAAGGACGCGATCCCGTTCGACAAGCTTCAGAGCTTTTTTGAGGAATATCTGAAATAAGACAAAGATAAAAACGAAGACAAAAACAAAGGAGGGCAGGCGATGAACAGAAAACGCATCATATCTGCAGTTCTGGTTCTCTTATCGGTCCTGGTCTGCAGTTCCGCCTGCCAGGCAGCGGATTCGCCCCGACAGGAGACGGAGTCT
>CADBRO010000128.1 GCA_902797075.1 uncultured Lachnospiraceae bacterium | reverse complement strand
TCCTTTTGGACGACCCGGCTTTTTCTTTGGAGGCTCTTCCGGCTTTGGAACGAGTCCCAGGTCCTGTAGAATCTCCATGTGAGATGGCTTCAGTATTCCAATGCTCCCAGCTATAAGAGCATCAAAAACATCCTGATCGCAGACAAATCCCTTATGAACGATGTTCCTTCTGTCCCGACTGAAACTGACAATTCTAAGCGTTATGGCATTACCCGCGGTGCCAGACATTATGGAGGTAAGCACGATGACTAACCAGAGCACGATAAACAAACTGATCGAAATGCACATGACACCGATGGCAGATGCTTTCAGGAACCAGCTTACCGATCCAAAGATGAAGGAGCTTCCCTTTGAAGACCGGTTTGGAATGATAGTTGATATCAAATATGACACCCGTAAAAGCAACCGTCTGAATAAGCTGATCCGTGATGCCGGCTTTGAACAAAGTGACGCATCCGTTGCAGATATCGATTATGGACACGGCCGGAAGCTTAACAAGGATCTGATCCGAAGAATGTGCGCCTGCGAATATATCACCGAGTTCCGAAACATTTTCCTGACCGGGGCTACCGGAAGCGGAAAGACTTATCTGGCCTGTGCACTTGGCATGGAAGCCTGCAAGCATTATTACACTGTAAGGTACATACGGCTACCCGATATGCTTCTTGATCTGCTGCCGCCAGAGATAACGGAAACTTTCAGGATGCCATCAAAAAATATACAAAGCCTGCCCTGCTGATCCTGGATGAATGGCTGCTTCTCAAGCTGAAGGACGATGAAGCACGGAACTTATTCGAAGTCATCCATAAACGCCGTAAACGTTCCTCCACGATCTTCTGCTCCCAGTTTCGGGAGAAAGGTTGGTATGAACGGTTGGGAGGCCAAGACAATCCACTTGCGGATGCCATTATGGATCGTATCTCATACGATTCCTACAAGATAAACATCAGCAGTACCGATCCGGAGAACGATATCTCTATGCGAGAGGTCTATGGTTTGGATCCGGCACTGGCACAGTAACTATTAACACAACGCGGGCCGTCTTTCTAAACGTCAGGCGGCTCCGCCGCACGATGATTTCCGAGGTCCGGACTCGTGATTTCCACTTCGCCGGACTGGCGCTTTCAGCGCACCGGAATATTCACAACGTTTATGTCGGGAAAGATGCGAACGGCAAAGCGCATACCAAACACTTCACGTCACCTGACAGGAATCAGCTGCTCCATCGCCACCAAAAAAACATATTACGGGAGTCCCATGAAAGTAGTTAGTGACGATGAAAATGCTCTTATCATGGATGCGTATAATATGCAGGACTGTAACACGTGTTACGACAATTCACGAAGAAGATAATACGAAATCAGCTGCATCCAAAAGATAACTTGGGCTCTTCCCACCTGCTCCTGATATGTTCAAGAAATTAAAACAGCAACAGGAAGCGGCAAAAGAGTTCTACGTAAAAGAATATCATAAATCTGATTACATTTTTACATGGGACGATGGCAGACAGTATGACCCAAACTATATTACCAGAACATTTAGAAAGGCTGCGGCAGAATTCGGTAAATCGGAAATCACTCTTCATAAACTGCGCCACACTTGTGCCTCAATCATGCTAGACAACGGATATGATATAAAATAAGTGCAATATTGGCTTGGGCACTCCGATCCGTCCATCACTCTTGGCATATATGCACATTATATTGCAGCGAAAAGCAGACACCAAACAAATACTCTGGCTAGCGTGGCGAGTGGAATAGAATTTTGATTTGTTAGAATTGTCGTTAGAATTTGAAATATATGAGCATGAAAAAAGCGTTACCTTTGCGGAAACGCTTTCCATTTTTTGGCTTAAATACTACAAATTTTCGTATCTGTCCAATAGTCGATACGACTGGATTCGAACCGTGGAAAGGTCCACTGGACCTTTCCACCCTCTTCGTCCCGATTTCGCTCAAGCTGAAGCAGCTGGTCGAAATTCATGCGTATAAATTAAAAGAGGATGGGCACCTGTGGTACCCATCCTCTTTTAGTCGATGCGACTGGATTCGAACCAGCGGCCTCTGCGTCCCGAACGCAGCGCTCTACCAAACTGAGCCACGCATCGATTGCTGTCGTATTTCGTACAGCAAAAGTTATTATATCTGTAATCAAAAGCAATGTCAATGCCGAATTTCTTTTTTATTTGGCAAAATTTCAACTGTCAGTCGGCGAGCCATTTCTCAAATGCATCCGCCTCATATTCCGGCGTTTCGGCGGTGATCCTCGCGGTTTCTTCGATCGCCTCGTGATACCCCGTAAGCGCAGCAAACGGAGCAAACTGCGCCGCCCTGTTCTCCAGGGACATCTGAGGATGAACCTTTGAGACATGATGCGGAAGATTTATGATATCTCCGTATTTTTCCATTACATTATCCGATTGGTCTGCCATACTGCCTCCGTCCGCGGGCACTCCATCACTCCCCATGTTCACTGATCAGCCAAATCCCGGCTTCCACTGCGCCAACTGATCTGCCGGTTTTCCCTCACTCCCTGTGTCCGCCGATCTGCCGGTTTCTGTCGCGTCCGGTCGCTCCTTCTTCGAAATTGATTCCCTTAAGAACCGCGTTTTTCCCGAACTTCTCCTTGATGGAAAGCATAGCTTCCTGCATCTTTCTCTCCCGAAGGAGCGTTGCTTCTTCAGCTTTCCGCTTCTTCTCAAGCGCCGCGTAATCCGTGAAGAGATCCAGCTGCTCATAGGAGTCCTTACCCGCTACCTCTGCGGCTTTCTCCTCGGCGACGACGTGATTCAGGCCGATCGTGATTCTTCTCACCGTAAGATCCGGGTCAACCAGCCTGTCATAAAGCCCGGTCACCGCATTTATAATCAGGCTCGAAGCGGAGGTAAACCGCTCAAGATTCGCGCTGCCATGGGCGTATTCGGGAACCGTGCGCCCGTAATAATCTTTCCTCAGCTTATCCTTATATTTTTTAAGGATCTCCGGCTTTTTGAGGCTCTCCGCGTCGTAGTTTACCGTGAGAACCACCTGATCTGCCGCAAGACGCTTCGACACAAGATCCAGCGCGAGCGCGTCCGCCATTTCCTGCACGATCACTCTCGCTTTCGCGAAGTCGTACGGACAGGCGAGAACCTGCCCTGAACATATGGAATTATTTTCGGGTTTATACGCTTTGATAAGGTCGATAGTGCAGGGTTCCCATCCCCACGCGTGATCGATCAGAAGCTCAGCGTTGACGCCGAAGAGACGATAGAGAAGCTCCTCATTTTCAACAGAGCATCTGGCCACATCTCCCATCGTGTAAATGCCGTGTGCCTCAAGCTTCGCTGCGATTCCGCGTCCGACCCGCCAAAACCTGGTGATCGGCCTGAGATCCCAGAGCTTCCGGCGGTATGTCATCTCGTCGAGCTCCGCGATACGGACGCCGTCTTCGTCCGGCTCCGCGTGCTTTGCCTCGATGTCCATCGCAATTTTGCAAAGATACAGGTTGCTCCCGATCCCGGCGGTCGCTGTGATTCCGGTCTCCCTAAGCACGTCCCGCACCATCTTCAGAGCTAGCTCGTGCGCGGTCATTCCGTAGGTACGGAGATAACCGGTCACGTCCATAAATACCTCATCTATGGAGTAAACATGGATGTCCTCCGGCGCGATGTACCGCAGATAGACCTGATAAATCCTCGTGCTGTAATCAATATAAAGAGACATCCGCGGCGGCGCGGTAATAAATCCCGCTGCCATCTCGGGGTTCCACATGAGCTCGTCCGCAAAGCAGGATTCGCCTTTCAGCACGCCGCCGGGCGCGGCTTTCTGCCGCTCGGCGTTCACTTCCCTCATTTTCTCAAGCACTTCAAAGAGACGCGCGCGCCCGGGAATTCCGTATTCCTTGAGAGATGGAGATACGGCGAGACAAATCGTCTTTTCGGTTCTCGAAGCATCTGCGACAACGAGATTCGTCGCGAGCGGATTAAGCTTCCGCTCCGCGCACTCGACAGACGCATAAAATGACTTGAGATCAATCGCGATATAGGTACGCTTCCTGTCCATCACATTTTCGAAGATACTTCTGTGCAGGCTTTCATAGCCTCGATAATGGCGCTCCTGAAACCGCTCTTTTCAAGCACTCTCACGGCCTCGATCGTCGTGCCCGCCGGCGAGCAGACCATGTCTTTCAGCTCGCCCGGATGCTTTCCCGTCTCGAGAACCATTTTCGCGCTGCCCATCACTGCCTGCGCGGCAAATGTATACGCCTGCTTCCTCGGCATTCCGTCCGCAACCGCGGCGTCCGCCATCGCTTCGATCATCATAAAAACGTAAGCCGGCGAGCTTCCGCTGACAGACGTAACCGCGTTCATGAGGTGTTCCGGCACAATTTCCATACGGCCAAAAGAACCGATGAGCTGCTCTGCCTTCTTAAGCTCTTCTTCCGTAACCAGGCTGTTCGGGCATACGGCGGTCATTCCTTCGCCTACCATGGCAGGAGTATTCGGCATCGTGCGGATGATATGCAGCTCCCGCCCGAACTGCTCCTTAAGCCAGGCCAGAGTCTTGCCCGGCGCGATCGTAATAATCAGCCGGTCATCCAAAGGCTCGTCCCTGATCTCGGCGATCACCGAAGGATATATCTGCGGTTTGACTGACAAAAAGAGAATCTCCGACTCTTTCGCTGCTCTTTTGTTGTCGTCTGTATAGCGGACTCCAAAGCGCGAAGACACCTGATCCCTTATATCAGAGACTATGATATCCTCCGGTTTCACTATTCCTTCTTTAATAACTCCACCGATGATCGCGGACGCCATATTTCCGCCGCCGATAAAACCGAGCTTCATAATTCTTATACCTCCTGGAAAAGCGGAGTCGAATAGTACCTGTCTCCGGAATCGGGAAGAATCGCAACGATCGTCTTCCCCTG
>CADBRO010000127.1 GCA_902797075.1 uncultured Lachnospiraceae bacterium | reverse complement strand
TACAATGGCACTGCAGTAAGCTATAAGACGCCCGCAACGAATGCCTCTCTCCTTGACGATACTCTGTTCGGCTGGAGTACTGCCGACAAAGATGGAAACATCAGTGTATGGAAACTTGATGATGCATCAGACAGCGATGTCATCGACTGGATGAAGACTAATTACGCTGCTTTCGGCGGTACTGCTATTGAAGGTGTATTTGACGATGCTAATAGCACAGTGACCTTCAGCGGCCTTGACTTCGGTTACTACTACATCACCTCCAGCCTTGGTTCTGCCGTCACGATTGATACAGCTGCTCCTACTGCAGAAGTATATGACAAGAACAATGTAGACCCCACTGATCCTGTAAAAACTATCATCGCTATTGATGGTACAGAACAGGATGAAGTCACTTCCGCCAACGCTCATGTCGGAAGCGTAGTCACATTCCAGGTTACCGCTAAAACAACGAACTGGACAACTACGGTAACAACAACCGACGGTATCGATGAAGTCACTGATGCTGTAATTAGAACAGAATGGGGCTTCACCGATAAGGCGACCAACATGGAAATCGATCCGGAGACTATTAAAGTTACCGTGAATGGAACCGAGATAACGAATTTCACGGCTGCAGGTGATGGTAATGGTGGCATGATCCTCAATATGCCCATGGTTGATAGTAACGGCAACAGCATTTATGCAGCTCCTGCAGACGGTCAGATCCCGATCGTAATTACTTATGATGCTACTATCTTAGCTGCCGCTGGCAGTGCTCCTGCAAAGAACGAAATTCCTGGCGACAATCCTCCGCCTCCAGTAGTAGTTTATACCTATGCTTTCCAGGTTGCTAAGACTGACGGCACTGATCCTCTGCCGGGCGCTCAGTTCGAACTCTGGTCTGCTAAGGATGGCACTACAGCAGCTGCACTTAAGTTCATTGATAATGGTGATGGAACTTACACATATTCCGAGTCTGGCACTGTTACAACTCTTGATATGACCACTAATACTACAATTGTTGTCAAGGGTCTTGATACTGCTTGGACATATACCTTAAAGGAAATCACAGTTCCGGAAGGTTATAATCAGGCTGCAGATATTACGGTTCAGGGCTCCTCCCTTACAAAAGTAGAGGAGAAAACTATCACAGCAGACGGTGAGGAAACCGTAGTTGCTATTGATACTTCCATTACCTCCACAGAACTTTACAAAGAGACTGTCGTCAATAAAGCTGGTGCGCTTCTTCCTTCCACCGGTGGCATCGGTACCACAATCTTCTACATCCTCGGTGCGATCCTTGTTCTCGGCGCAGGCGTTGTTCTTGTAAGCCGCCGTCGCATGAGCGTTCGGTAAGTAGAAGCAATTTATTAAAAGTGTGGCCAGCATCAGGTGCTTCATTTGATCCGGTCAAACCAAATTAATAAATAACCCCCAACAAAGCAGGGAGCCTGGCCTTTTGGTCAGGCTCCCTGTTGAAATCATCAATATGATCCGATAGGATAAATAGGAGTATCCGGTATGGGTCGGAACCGGAGTCCGAGTATAGATCCGGCGGAGGAATCGAATGAAACTTTCAGCAGGGAGCAAAGCTGCTTCTTATATTTTAAAATGTATCACGGTGATTTCGGCGGTGATTGGCGTATTTCTCAGCTGGTATGCGGGGAGATATTCCTTTATGGGCGGGAAACGGGTGTTCATGTTTTTCACGATTCAGTCGAACATCGCGATTGCCGTCATTTGCGCAGTCGGCGGGCTGATAATGATGAAAAAAGGAGCGGCTGGGAATGCGTGGTTTACCGTGAAATTCGTGGGGACCGTCGCCATCACGCTGACGGGCTTAGTATTCTGCTTTGTGCTTGCGCCTACGATGGGGAAGTATGCGTGGAATCCGCAAAATGTGCTGACGCATGTCATTGTGCCTATTGCCGCGGTTGCTGACTTTTTTGTGACGGGTGTCTACGGGAACATAAAGAAGAGGAACATTTTTCTGGTCACATTGCCTCCGCTTGCGTACGCCATTTATGCAGGGATCGGATACGCGGCCGGGTGGCAGTTCGCGGAGGGGATTAATTATCCGTATTTCTTTTTGAACTGGGGAAGTCCGGCTGGCGCGCTTGGGTTCACGAAGGAGCTGCCCTATATGGGTTGTGTGTGGTGGATTATTGCGCTGCTTATTCTGCTGATACTGATAGGATATTTATATCTTGCGATTATTGGTGTATGCCGGAAAAAAATATCTAATTAAAAAGCATAATGGAAGAGCCGGAGGCTTAGACTTGCCTTGCAACAAGATATTCAGCTACAGATTCTTCTACAACGCTGTTGAGACTTACATTGTGATTTTATGTATTTGACAGTACAAGAAGTGGCTGCGAAAGGAGGCATTTGTGAAAGAATTATACAGAAATACCTGGGCTGTCGATGACCAGGGCGTAAGGATTTTCATACTCTGCGGTACCGAAAAATGTCTGATTGTTGACAGCGGGATGACCGGGAAGAATCTCCGGGAAATAGCGGCTGCCTGCACGGATCTGCCGGCGGAGCTTTTGAGTACCCATGCTGACATGGACCATGTCTCCGGAAATGATCAGTTTTACAAGTTTTACATGCACCCGTCGGAGGCATTTCTCTATCACGGCAAGGCGAAAATGCTCCCGATTTATGAAGGAGATGTGATCGACCTCGGAGAGCGTGAGCTGGAGGTGGTTCATCTGCCGGGCCATACTCCCGGAAGCATCACGCTTCTTGACAGAGCGAACCGTTGTCTCATCGGAGGAGATCCGATCCAGAAAGACGGCGATATTTATATGTTCGGATCTCACCGGAATATGCATGCCTATATCGCAAGCCTTGAGAGGCTGTCGGCGCGGACGGATTTTGATGATATTTATCCATCCCATGCGGAAGAAAAGGTTTCAAGAGATATCATTCCTCAGCTGATTCAGGGAGCGAAGGATATACTGGAAGGAAAGCTTCAGGGAACGGAAAGAGAAGTTCACGGGCACAAAATCGTATCTTATGATATCGGGGTTGACCGCTTTCTTTGCGATCCTGCCTAATTGCGCTTCCTGATTTCGGATGGTATGCTTGATAAAGCATCGAAGCGGATTGCGGATGTCCGCTTTACGAAAACATTTTGAGAGGCGGGAGTATATGGACTTAAATGAACTTTTAAAGTACTTCAGTGAAAATGACACCATCGGCGAGAACCGCGAAGCGGTCGAAATGATGCGCAGCTGCAGCGTGGAGGCTCAGAAAATCACGATGGAGATCAATACGAAATTCCATGAGCCCGAAGAACTGGTCAGGCTTTTCTCTGATCTTACGGGAAAACAGGTGGACGAGAGCTTCCGGCTGTTTCCGCCATTTTATACGGATTTCGGGAAAAATATCACCCTCGGCAAAAACGTGTTTATCAACGCGGGATGCAAATTCCAGGATCAGGGTGGCATTTACATCGATGACGGCGCGCTGATCGGCCACGGCGTGGTGCTGGCGACGCTGAACCACGACCTGGCGCCGGAAAAGAGGCAGCAGCTGCACCCGGCGCCGATTCATATCGGGAAAAATGTCTGGATCGGGGCGAATGCCGTGATCTGTTCCGGCGTTACGATCGGTGAAAATGCGGTTGTCGCGGCGGGCGCAGTCGTTGTGCGCGACGTCGAGGCGAATACCGTAGTCGGCGGCGTGCCGGCAAAACTGATCAAGCGGATCGAAGTAGATTAACCGGGAGCGGCCCGCAGCAGATCACTTCGCGCGGTACCTTGCGAGCCGCACAATAAAGAGAATTCCTCTAAAAATCAGCTCGATGCACATGGCGGTCCACACGCCGCGAAGTCCGGACCTTCCGGCGAGATATGCCGCGAGGGGGATCCTGACCGCCCACATGCTGATGAGGTTCAAAATGCTGGAGTTCAGCGTATTTCCGTATCCTCTGAAAATGCCGCTGATTACGATGGAGGCGGCATAAAATGGCTCGGCAAACGCCTCGATCCGAAGGATCGTGCTTCCGAGCTCCCGCACCTCCGGAACCGGCGACAGAAGCCCTATCATCTGAGGCGCGAAGATATACATAAGAAGGCCGCTGCAGGCCATGACGATCATGGAAAGAGCGGTGAGGAGCCATGAGAGACGCCGCGCGAGATCGATTCTCCGAGCACCGTAGCACTGGCCGATGAGAGTGGTGGCGGCGATGCCGATGCCGAATCCCGGCATATAGCAGAGGCTTTCCGCGGTGATGGAAAATGAATTCGCCGCGAGGGCGATGGTTCCGAGCGGAGCCACAATCGCGGTAAAGGCGACGTACGCGCTTCCCGTTATGACCGATTCAAAACCCTGAGGTATGGAAATACTCAGGGCTTTTTTTATTTCATCCTTTGAAAATGGCGACCGGCCTTCATTTCGTATGCGATGGAGCGGCGAGCGGAACAGCAGATAGAGGAGCATGAGGGATACGCAGATAAGTTCTGAGAGCACGGTGCCCCAGGCGGCTCCGGCCACGCGAAGCCCCGCTCCGGGAAGGTAAAGCTGTGTCCACGGGATCCGGATCGTGCCCGAAGGGAAGATGAGCAGGGCGTTAAGGACGATATTTATGAAGCACATGAGCGCATTAAGAAAGCCGGGAACACGCATTTCCCCGCTGCACTGCAGCATGCCGCCCGCCATATGATTAAATTCCATGAGAGGGACATGCAGCATGAGAATCCGGAAATATAAAGAGGCGTCTCCGCAGATGGACGGATCTCCGCCCAGCCATACGGGAAGCTTGCCGCTGATCAGAAGACCTGCAGCCATAATCAGCGCGCCGACGAGAAGCGCCACGAGGAGTCCGTGCCGCACGTTAGTCCGCGCTTTTTTGTAATCCCTGCCGCCGATGCTGTGTGCGACCTGGATCGTATAGCCGGCCGCGGCTGCCGAACAGATTCCGCCGATCAGCCAGGTCGTGGATGTGACGAGCCCGATGGAGGCGGATTCTCCCGCACCGAGCCGTCCCACCATGGACGCGTCGGCGTATTCAAGGATGATCGTGGAGAGCTGGGCGAGGATGGCCGGAATGCTCAGCTGAAAGATCAGAAGAACGTGCTGCCGCCCGGTCAGGGTTTCACCTTCTCTCATGCTGACGAGAAGGTCCTTTTTTTGATGCTTCGTAGGTTTCATATGTATAGTTTAGTATCATTCAGGGCATTTGCAACCCCCGGTTGCGGAATTTCCAAGGCCGGTTGATGGATTGCAACCCCCTTAAACGCTATATTTGTGGCATAATAAAACCGACGGAGGACAAACAAATGATACTTGCGGATAAAATTACAGATCTGAGAAAAAAGAACGGTTGGTCCCAGGAAGATCTGGCGGAGAAGCTCGGCGTCAGCCGCCAGTCTATTTCAAAATGGGAGAGCGCCCAGTCGATGCCGGACATGAGCCGGATCCTTAAGATGTCGGAGGTATTCGGTGTGAGCACCGATTACTTATTAAAGGATGAGATAGAGGCGGTCGAGGAACGCGGCACGGCAGTCATCCCGGATGAAGACGTGCCGGATGCCAGAAGAGTTTCTATGGAGGAAGCGTCCTCATTTCT
>CADBRO010000126.1 GCA_902797075.1 uncultured Lachnospiraceae bacterium | reverse complement strand
CCGGTCTCCCGGATCGCGGCAAGCCCGTTCATCTCCGTCTCAAAGCCGCGGGCGTTCCGGGCATCATTTTCTTTCAGGAAAATGCGCTCGCCGCTGCCAAGCGTTATAAGGCAGGCATCGTTAATGTCGCCGCCGGAGACGCGCCGCACGTCCGCGACTTCCGTGTCCGGACCGAATATGTCTTTCAGTATATCTGACAACTGTATCATTGAATTTTCCCTTGTTTCTTCAGACAAATGATGCTCCGCAGTTCCTTAATATCCATCGAAGGCGCAGAGAACTGATCTCAGCTTATTCTCTGAAAAGATACCTGCGAAGTACTTTTATTTCTTTCAGCAGACAGAATAGCGGTCTTCATCTAATCTCTGAATAGATACCCCGCAACACTCTAAGTCCCTCAGACGGGACGCAGAACCGATATCTTTTAATCTGTGTATAGATACTCACGAAGCACTCTCAGCCCGTCCGACGGGACGCAGAATCTGTCCCGCTTCGTCTGTATCTCCAGACTCACTTCCTCAAGATCAAACCATCTTACCTCGTCGACCTCGCTCGCCTGCAGGCTCAGCGCGCTTATCTCGACCGGCTCCTCATAGACGTAAACCCAGGTCACTTCATTGTCCCGGAACATTTTCCCGTGAAACTCTTTCTCATACTGTATGCGGAACATTCCGGCAAATGACAGCTCCTCGGGCTTCGCCGCGATCCCCAGCTCTTCCTGCAGTTCCCGAAGCGCGGACGGCACCGGCTCCTCGCCTGCCGGTATGTGGCCTGCGGACGATGTGTCATAAAGCCCTGGAAATGACTCCTTTTCCATGCTCCGCTTCTGAAGCAGGATGTCATATCCGCCTGCTTTCTTTCGCACGATCCACACATGGGCCGTCCGGTGCAGGACGCCGTCCCGGTGAGCATCATCCCTGCTGACAGTCTCTCCCGTCGGGATCCCCTTCTCGTCGCAAATATCAAGTATTTCCATCATTTCCGCCCTTTCAGCGCTTCCAACCTTTCTGAGCGCTTTGCATCTGCGCTCAGACTCTCTCGCTTGGCCACCCCGCCATGCTGATTTTCTATTTCTTCATTCTAGCATGGCGGCTTTGTCATGCTAGTTTTCTTTTTTCTGATTCTCGCATGGCCTTTCAGCCATGCTAGTTTTCTCTTTCTTCATTCTCGCATGGCCTTTCCGCCATGCTAGTTTGCTTTTTCTTCATTCTCGCATGGCCTTTTCGTCATGCTAGTTTGCTTTTTCCTCATTCTCGCATGGCCTTTCCGCCATGCTAGTTCTCTATTTCTTCATTCTCGCATGGCCTTTCCGTCATGCGACTTCGCTCATATTTTATTCTCGCATGGCCATTACGCCATGCTGCTTTCACTCTTTCTCTCTTTCACCTTCCTGGATGGCCAATCATGTCCCTCTCGATCGCCTCGACTACCAGCACGTCCGCCGGGAGCCACTTTACCTGCCTCAGATTGTCCAGCGGGAGCCATTTTGCGGCTTCGTGCTCAAGAAGCGTGAGATGGCCCTCCGCCAGGCTGCAAAAGAAGCAGTCCATGGACAGATGAAACGCCGGATAGTCATATTCCACGGTCGTGAGATACTGCTCAACGGTTATGCCGGCCGCGAGCTCCTCGCGGATCTCCCGCACCAGGGCTTCCTCCGGCATTTCCCCGCTTTCGACCTTCCCGCCGGGGAATTCCCACCAGTCTTTGTAATCTCCGTAACCGCGCTGTGTCGCAAAAATGCGGCCGTCCTCATGAATAATGGCCGCAACCACATGTATTGTCTTCATCAGGCTGTGATACCTCCGTCAGGAAAATCGGTGATAAGCAAGGACTGAAGCGGATCGCGAAAGCCCGCTGTACCTGCCCTGCCTTCATCAGAATGATGTCATCCGATCGTCAGCACAACGTCGCCATTTCCAAGCAGATCTTCAAGCTCGTTCTGAGACAGATCCACATGACCGAGCCTCGTATAAGCCCATGCATTGGATCCGTAGAAAATGACGACCTGATTTCCGGAGTAGAGCACAAGATCGCCGGGCTCCGTCGTCGTCTGCTTGTCGTCGCGCACAATGCTCTGGCCGATCGGGCCGACCTGCTCGAATCCGCCGTACATGGACATCTGGATTTTGAGGGGAGACTCTTTGACCAGTTCCGACAGGGCATTTACGGAATCATTCTTTTCCCAGATTACGGGGACTTCCACGTCTCCAATTGTCAGTTTCATGGCATGATCCTCCATGTTTTCAGCCTGTGACTCAGCTTCAGCCGGGCTTTCAATCTGACTGGCACTCGTGCTGTCGGACTGCGCTTCGGACTCCACTTCCGTCTGGCTCTCACTCTGACTGGCACTCGTGCTGTCCGCCTGCGTTCCCGTCACGACTTCCCCTGTCCATTCGATGATTCCACCGAACTCGTACACATTGGTATATCCCATATCAAAAAGCTTTTTCGCTGCCTGTTTGCTGCGGTTTCCGCTGCGGCAGTAGATGAGAATGACCTGGTCGAGGTCCGGCAGCTCCTTCGGCTGTTCCGCGGCGATGCTTTCATTTGGAATGCAGATTGCGCCGGGAATGTGGCCGGAGGCGTATTCGTCCGGTCGTCTGACATCGACAACGATGTGGCCGTCGTCCATTTCCATCATCTGCTTCGCCTCGTCCTGCGAGATCTGGATGAAGCCCGGGACCTTATCTTCCCCGTCCACGACCTGCTCTTTGGAGGAGCAGGCGGAAAATAGGAGAACAAAGGCGGCGATAATAATCAAACTAAATTTCTTTTTCATATTTCTTTCCCCGAATAAGCTTGTCCCGACATTCATGAGTTGGGAACCCGACTATCTCACTTTTTTGACCGTGCCGCAATCTCATATCTGCTTTGAGGCGTGGCGACTTTGACCATGCCGCATTCTCATTTTTGATTTGCGGCATGGCGGCCAAGGCGCAGTCAGCAAGCTGCTCCTCTACGTCTTGCACCTAAACCCTGTTATCTGGTTTAAATTATAAACGGCTTTGCGTAATTGCAAAACCGTTTGTTTTCGAAACCTTTTCAGTTCCCATATTTCCTATGCAATTCATCCCACGAAGGCATCATGCCCCGCAGGCGGTTCCAGGTCTTCAGCTTCTCCTGCGGGCAATCCTTGAGGAACTCCGTATAATAAAGATCGATCTGCTCCATCTCCGAGACGGCGTTCCTGCAGTGCTCGCAGGCAATCAAATCCCCGATCTTTGAGTTTGCCATTATGAAATAAAGCAGCTGCATCAGCATCCCGCTCACTTATAAAGCCGTGGCAGATGCCTTCACCTTCCAGCTCGCGGCCTCGCGCCGCTCGCTGATGAAGCTCCGGTAAATGCCATCCTCCTCCATCAGTTCCTCGTGATTTCCCTGCTGGACAACCCTTCCGCGGTCCACGACGAGGATCTGATCAGCATGCTCCACCGTCTTCAGCCGGTGGGCGATCATGATGACCGTCTTCTCCGCCGTCAGCGCTTCAATCGCCCGCATCAGGTCATTTTCATTTTCCGGATCCACGTTGGCGGTGGCTTCGTCGAGGAATATGACCGGCGCGTCCTTCATCATCGCCCGCGCGATGGAGATACGCTGCTTTTCCCCGCCGGAGAGGCTGGCTCCGCCTTCCCCGATCACAGTTTCATAGCCGTCCGGCAGCGCCTCGATAAACTCGTGGCAGCACGCCTTCTTCGCGGCTTCGATCACATTTTCCATGGGAGCGTCCGGCTGTCCGAAGCGGATGTTGCTCACGATCGTGTCGTGGAACAGGTAGACGTTCTGGAACACAAAGGAGAAGTTCTCCATCAAAGAATCCATAAATGAAGTTCTGAATGTCAGACACGCTCATATCCGGACAGAACTTCTCGAGCAGCATGCAGATCAGCTGCATACTGCGTCCATATGACAGCGTAAATCGCCAATATCATATTTCGGTTATGAGACGAAAAGCCGGCAATTATAAACGGCTTTGCATTTTCCGGAACTCGCGCGGCGTCATCCCGAAGCTTCTTCGGAACTGCAGATTGAAGTAGGATATATTGTCGAATCCGTGCCGCAGCGCGATATCCGCAACGGAATCCTCCGTCTCCTCCAGAGAGCGGGCCGCTTCCTGGATGCGGTAGTGATTGATATATTGAATGCAGCTCATCCCCACATACTGCCGGAAAAGATTCATAAAATGGCTCTCGCTGAAGCCGATCAGCCGGGCGAGTTCCGATACCGTAATCTTCTCGGTGTAGTGGGCGGCGATGTACTCAAGCACGGTTTTGAAGCGGCTGCGGTTGACAGACGAACCCTGGTTGCTCTCCGATTCCCCCACATAGCCGTGGAGAAAAAGAAGAAGAATCACGTGCAGCAGGTCTTCCTTCAACTGCAGCTCGAAAAACCTTGGCTTCGTCTCAAAGCAGTCCAGCGCATTTAAAAATGCCGCTTTGATCTCGTCGTAACCGGGATCGCCCTCACAGATTTTCGTCCGCACCGGCAGCTGCCCCTCCGCCATCGGCCTCAGATATCTTGAAGCGGACAAATCCTGCGTCTTCGCTCCGAGGAAGTCCGGATGAAACACCAGACTGTCCGAAATCATGGTCTTTCCCGGTATCTCGCACGCCGAGTGAACGCAGTATGGCGGAACGAGAATGATATCCCCTTTCTTTGTGCGGAACATTTCCTGCCCGACCCGGTAATCCGAAGTCCCGTCCACGATCAGCGTAATTTCCATTTCCTCGTGCCAGTGCAGCGCGAGTTCCCGGTAGGTAACCGGGACCAGGCTGTGGTAGTTATTTACCGGAAGAAAAACATTTCCGTGGCGTGCGTCCTCACGCATCGCGTCCGGCGCCATTTCCATTTTCATAAATTATATCCCAATGAAAGAATCGTAGGATTCTGTTAGTTTATCCCCATAAAATGGCTCTCGCTGAAGCCGATCAGCCGGGCGAGTTCCGATACCGTGATCTTCTCGGTGTAGTGGGCGGCGATGTACTCAAGCACGGTTTTGAAGCGGCTGCGGTTGACAGACGAACCCTGGTT
>CADBRO010000125.1 GCA_902797075.1 uncultured Lachnospiraceae bacterium | reverse complement strand
TGCGCCATTTTAAAGAACACGTCGTTCCCATCAGACGCATAAACGGCTTGGATTCATGCGTCGAATGCAGAGCGACGAACCCCATGCCCGCCTGCACGTATCTCACGACCATATCCGCAACTTCATCTGGCACTTCTTTATGCGCTTTGTGCCCCCACCAGATCAGGACATCCGTATCCTCGAGGATTTCCTCACTGAGGCCGCTGCCGTTTTAATGGCATAAAACTTACGCTGTCTGCCCGTCGCTTCCGAAGCGACCTGCTCTCATTGGGTGTGTGATATTCTTAAGATCATCAAAAGGATATGAACAAGAATCGAAGCGGATTGCAACCGTCCGCTTTACCCGCAGAGAGGAGAAAAGCACTATGAAGACGATTTCGGGAAATATCTGGACTAACGGGATCATGGGCGTCATCATCGGCGATGCCCTCGGCTGCCCGGTCCAGTTCAAAAGCCGCAAAGAGATTTCGAAGAATCCGGTGACGGGCATGACAGGGTACGGAACCTATCATATGCCGCCCGGCACCTGGACCGATGACGGCAGCATGACGCTTGCCGCGCTTGACAGCATCCTTGAGAATAAATGCATCAACCCGGCGGATATCATGTACCGCTTTGCCGCATGGCTCACAAAAGGCGAGTACACGCCATTTGGAAAAGCCTTCGACAATGGCGGCACCACGACTGACGCGATTTTCCAATATATCCACAATCCTGATACGTCGACCTGCGGCGGCACCGGCGAGCATACGAACGGAAATGGCTCCCTCATGCGCATCATGCCCGTCTGCCTCTTCTGCTGTGAGATGAAGGCGGCTGAAGAGATGGACGACTTAAGAGCAATCTCCCTGATCCATGAGATCTCAGGTCTTACGCATAACCATATGTGCTCGAAGGTCGGCTGCGGGCTGTATTATTTCCTCGTAAGAGCAATCCTTTGCGGAAATGGCACTCTGGCCGAAAGACTGCAGAGCGGCATGGACGCCGGGTTCGCTTTTTATGAGAAGGATACGCAGGCAATGAAAGAACTCGCGCGTTATGAGCGGCTCCGGGACCTTGCCATCTTCAAAACTGTCCCTGAAGCAGAGATTACCAGCAGCGGCTACGTTGTCGATACACTGGAAGCTGCGGTCTGGTCACTGCTTGTGACAGATTCATTCCGGGATGCGCTTCTTACGGCGGTAAATCTCGGAGACGATACGGATACCGTCGGCGCTGTGTGCGGCGGACTGGCAGGTCTCTTTTACGGATATGAGAATATCCCGGAAGAGTGGCTTGCGGTCATTAAGAGAAGGGACTGGATCGAGGAGCTCTGCGAAAAAGCAGACGCCGGGAAGGACTCCGACGGGAATAACTCTGACGGAAGGAATTCCGACGAGAAGAAAGCCGACGGGATGAACTCCGGCGAGAAGAAAGCCGCCGTCATGGGAAGGACCGGGCGGCGGAAAAGGAACGTCGCTATTTTCAGGGATACGGTTATCGAGTGCCGTGACAATCCGAAGCTTGCGGAATCCATCATGGAATCCACGAAAGGCCGCAGACTTTTCCTTGAAGGCGATACTCTCCGCCCCTCCCCGGAGCGATACCAAAAACCTGCGGAAATCATCGTTTCCGGAAAGCGGTCATTTGAGGCGGCCGCGGCGTATATAGGGAAGAAAGTCTGCGTGCTGAATTTCGCTTCATCCACAAATCCGGGAGGCGGCGTCAAATATGGTTCCTCCGCGCAGGAGGAAAGCCTCTGCCGGTGCAGTACCCTGTATTTCGTTCTGGATTCGCCCCGGATGATGTCGAAGTTTTATCTGCCGCACAATAAGTCCGGTAATCCGCTCTACAACGATGACATCATCTATACACCCGGAATCACGGTATTTAAAAGTGATACGGATTTTCCGGAAATTCTGCCTGAAAATGGCTGGTACAAGGTGGATGTGCTCACCTGCGCAGCTCCGAATCTGCGCGACATGACCGTCACCGACGGTCGGCAGCCCGAAGATCCGGCCCGGTTTATCAGCCGGAAAGAACTCAGAAAGCTGCTCGAAAAACGTGTCCGCAGAATCTTTGAAGCG
>CADBRO010000124.1 GCA_902797075.1 uncultured Lachnospiraceae bacterium | reverse complement strand
TGCTCATCCCAGTGGGTTCAATCCGGCCCCCGCGGACCTACCGGATTTCAACTTGCTCATCCCAGTGGGTTCAATCCGGCCTTCCAGGACCTACCGGATTTCAACTTGCTCATCCCAGTGGGTTCAATCCGGCCCTCCGGGACCTACCGAAATTGAGCTTGCTCATCCCAGTGGGTTCAATCTTTTTTCTCAGCCCTTATACGATAAAAATCCGGCCATCAGGGCCGGATTTTTATCAATTAGGGAGTGCTGTCCAGATTTCTGTCGCGGCAGCCCCTGTGAAAAGCGGATATCCACGATCCGCTTCACGTCTTGCTGTTCTTACATTACATGCAGGTATATCCGCCGTCAACCGGAACCGGAACGCCTGTCACATAGCTGCTTGCCGGAGAAGCGAGGAAGATCGCCGCTGTGTCAAGCTCGCCTTCGTGTCCGTAACGCTCTTCCGGAATCATCGTCTTTGCGTTCGCCTGGAAGAAATCGCTGTCAAGCGTCTCGCGGGTAAGGTCCGTGTAGAAGTAGCCCGGGCAGATCGCGTTGACCGTGATGCCGTACTTGCCCCATTCAGCTGCAAGAGCTCTTGTCATATTGACGACGCCGCCCTTTGCTGCGTGATACGGAGCGGAGCCGGCGATCTTGTTGCCGACAAGGCCGTACATGGAAGCGATGTTGATGATGCGGCCGTACTTCGCCGGAATCATGGCCTTCTTAGCAACGGCTCTGGCGACCTTGAAAGAACCGAACAGGTCGATGTTCATCTCGTTCGAGAACTGTTCATCCGTGATGTCTTCAGCCGGAGCGACAGCGCCCGTGCCGGCGTTATTAATAAGGATGTCGATGCGGCCGAATTTCTCGAGAGCTGCGTCAACCATGGCATTGACCATATCTGTATCTGTGATATCGCATCTGACGGGAAGAGTCTCGACGCCGAATTCCTCAGCGATCTTAGCTGCGACTTCTTCAATCAGGTTCTGGCGGCGGGCAACGACGACAATATTAGCGCCCTGATTTGCAAGAGCCTTTGCCATCTGAACTCCGAGACCACCGGAGCATCCCGTAACGATTGCAACACGTCCCTTCAGATCAAAATAGTTTTTCATAATTTTCCTCCTTCTGACAGGATCTTAGTATTTAGTGACTCATTATACACCATAACCGATATTTATGAAACACTTTATTTGAATAAAGTGAACATTGGTATTCCGCTTCGACCCGATCCTTATGCGGCAGCGCGGCCGGCTGCGGCAGTTCAGTCCTCAAGCCCTACATTGCCGCTGGAATGCCCCGCTTCGACCGATCCTTATGCGGCTGCGCGGCCGGCCGCGGCAGTTCAGTCCTCAAGCCCTACATTGCCGCTGGAACGCCCCGCTTCGCCGTCCTCAAGCGGCAGCCATTCCAGCGCTTTTTTAATCCAGGTATCCCAGAAGTCCCACTCGTGGGAACCCGGCGCGGTATGAAATGTCACCGGAACGCCCTTCTCCTTAAGGAACTCCACGAAATCCAGATTCCGGTCCAGCAGGAAATCGCTCTCTCCGCAGGCCATGAAGATATCCGGAATCGCTTTTCCCTCTCTCAGCATGTTTTCAATCTGAACCTTCGGATTAAGGTCGCCTGTAAGTGCGGCCTTCAGATCCTGTCCGAAAACAGCCTGCTTCCATTCCGTGCGGTCAGAGGGAAACTTCGGCTGTTCTTTTTCGACGAGAAGCTTTTCATTGACGATCAGAGCAGAAGAAAGCCCGATAATCGCGCCGAATGTGTCGGAGTACTTCAGCCCGTCCCGGATCGCGCCGTAGCCGCCCATCGAGAGTCCGCCGATGAAGGTATCTTCTCTTTTATGCGAAAGCGGAAATGTCTTTCTCGTAAATTCCACAAGTTCTCTGCCGATGTACTCTCCGAACATATTCGCCGGAGCGGGCTGGTCGATATAGAACATATTCTCGCCGGACGGCATGACGACGCAGAGATCCTTCTCCGCCGCCCATCTGGCGATCCTCGTCCCGTAGAGCCAGTCGTTATTGTCGCCGACAATTCCGTGCAGCAGATAAAGCGTCTTATAGGGCTTTCCTTCCTCGCGGCGCGGCATTCCCGGCATATAAACCTTGTCTGTCGGAAGAATCACGGTAATCGGCACGGTCCTTCCCAGAGTCTCCGCCATAAAACTGATCTGAAATACTGCCATCTGCTGTTTCCTCCTTCTTCATATCGATAAAATGTAGTTCGCAGCCTGCCCCGCAGCTCACATCCGCTCCGGCTGCCGGCTATACAAGACTGTGCTAAATGCCGCGGATCCTGTCCGCGTTATTTTCCGGATGATTTCCGGCGGCCCGTTCCGGATGCCTGCTCTGCTTTTTTCAGGACGTTTCTATAAGGCATCAGCATGCCGTCCGTCATACTGACGCGGCTCTTCTTCATGAGCTTTTGATTGCTCATAAGTGCTGATACGAGATACATCCCGGCGATTCTGCCCGCCTTTTTCTGCGGAAAATCGTAAAACCCGTGTTCCTTGTAAAAGCGGTGATCCTCCTTCATAAGACCCTGCATCTCGAAAATGAGATCGCGGAAGATCTTAAGCCCGCCGACGCCGTAAAAGTTTTTCGGCTGGGTATAATGGCGTGTAACCGCATAGACCAGCGTCCGGACCAGCTGATCCGTCTCCGCGTCCGGATCTCTCTCGTCCGACGCAATGCCGGCGAGGAAATTTCCCCCGACCTCCGCCCTGGCTTCGATCAGCGTACGAAGGTTTTCCTCCGCACTCAGCTTCCCGTCGACCAGATATCCGACCGGTTTTCCCATGGTAACCGTCCGATGCCCGTTGCAGAACTGCCGGTCATCATACAGCTTGAAGCGGTAACCCATGGAATGATCCTTGATCGTAAATGCGTACACAACCGCGTCCGCGTTATTGATGTGTTCCCGGAGGAAACTGTCGAACCCGTCCTTATAGACGCATTTTCCGTCCGATGCACAGCGGAAGCAGCCAAGACAGCCTCCCTGAAACGGGAATTCCCGGAGATTGACGATCTCGCAGCTTCCGGGCAGCCGCTTCTTAAAGCGCCTGATCATGGCCGTAAGAGGCGTATCGGCTTCATCCGGATCGAAATCGGTGACAAGCGCCGTATGCAGGCAGCTCTTCTCGGCGCTCTCTTTCACGTCCCGGGCG
>CADBRO010000123.1 GCA_902797075.1 uncultured Lachnospiraceae bacterium | reverse complement strand
CCTGATTTTCATCATCTGCGTTTTCAGCCTCCCGGTTCCTGCGTTCTTCCTCTTCACGGATCAGGTCTTCCATGTTGCGCTCGACCATGTCCATGGTTTCACGCATGTCGTCGATCTGATACTGCTGCTCGGCGATGATTTTAGCGAGATCGTCGATGAGCTGCATGTCTTCGGGAGTAAGCGTGCGGACGTCTCCGGTTGCGTTTTTCTCCTGATCCTTCATCGCGTCACGGACCGCCTTGTCGACGATATCCCTGATTTTTGCCATGTCGCTGCCGGTCAGACCGTCATTTACAACTTCAACCTTGACCTTGTTGATGATGTTGGTTGCCTGCGTCTGGCCGATAACATTCGCGATCTTTCCTGTCGTTACAATTTCCTGAGCCGCAGCCCTTTTCTTTCCCGGATCCAGCGTCCTGCCGGTTGCGGTTTCATAGGCTTTCAGAACACCGGTCAGCGCACCGGTACCGCTTACTTCAAACGGGCAGGCAGCGATGACGTTGCAGTTCTTTATTCCCGATGTGGTAAGCGCGGACGCGATCATGTTGGAAGTAACATAGCTCAGGTTCGCGGTCTTGACGTGAATGCCGCCGGAAGATGTGGGCTGAACGTAGGCGCAGCTGTAGGTGTGCGTTCCGATGACCTCAAGAGGAATGAAGGATCCGAGAAGCTCGCGCTCGTCCTGATTGTTGATATAAATCGTCGTGACGTTTTTGCCCTTAACGCCGAAGTATTTCAGAATAGAAGACTGCTGGCTGCTGCTCAGGTCGACACCGAGGGTGACGACTTTTGATGAATCGGCGGCGGCCGTGACCGGAACCAGTCCGGTTGCGGCAAGTAATGCCGAAAGTGTCAGCGCCGTAAATTTCCGCAGAAATCCTTGTATTTTTCGCATAGGCAACCTCCCTGGAAAGCTTTGTAGTTACGTGTATTCTAATATGAATTATAAATCCTTTCGACTTCATTTTCATTAACTTTACGCAGATAATATCAAAATGATAATATATAGCCGGGGAATGCAGGATCATAAAACATAAAGGGGAGGGAATCATGAAGGAAATCCTAACAGATGCGCAGATGAAGGCGTGCGACAGCTACACGATCGAACAGATCGGCGTGCCCTCTGCGGTACTCATGGAACGTGCGGCGTACGCCGTCTCGGAAGAAGTGATCCATTTTGCGGATAAGGCAGGAAGACCTAAGATAACCGTCATATGCGGATCCGGAAATAACGGAGGGGACGGATACGCCTGCGCGAGGATTCTGTCTCTTAAGGGATACGAGGCGGAAATCTTCGAAGCCGGAAACCTGAAGCATATGACGGAAGAGACGGCCCGGCAGCGCGGGATATGCCAAAAGCTTTCGATACCTTTCCAGGACGGGGATATGCCGGATTTAAAGGATACGGGATTGATCGTGGACGCACTGTTTGGCATCGGTCTTGCAAGGGATGTCTCCGGCCGGTACGCGGATATTATCAATGCCGTCAATGACTCGGACGCACCGGTTATCGCCGTCGATATCGCGAGCGGCATTTCCGCGAATACCGGTAAGGTCTGCGGCTGTGCCGTAAAGGCGGACGCGACGGTGACGATGCAGCGGATCAAGCCTGGACATATTCTGTATCCTGGGACTCTCTATTCAGGCAAACTGATCTGCGCCGATATCGGCGTGGTGGTGCCGGAGACGGGCAGCGGGACCCAGGCATACTCTCTTGAGAGGGATGATCTGCCAGGGATGCTTCCTAAAAGAGATCCTTCCGGCAACAAAGGCACTTTCGGAAAGGTGCTGATTGTCGCCGGGAGCCGGGGAATGGCGGGCGCGGCCTATCTTGCGGCAAAGGCAGCGCTTCGAAGCGGAGCAGGCATGGTCAAGATCCTGACGGAAGAGTCGAACCGGGTGATACTTCAGCAGCTTCTTCCCGAGGCGCTCCTTGCGCTCTGGCAGGATGAGGATGAGGCCGTATCAGCGCTTCGCGAGGCACTTTCATGGTGCACGGTATGCGCCGCCGGTCCCGGGCTGTCAGGGAGCGGCGCAGCAAAGGCGCTCGTCAGGGAACTGCTCTCCAAAAAACGGGAAGTTCCGCTGATCCTTGACGCCGATGCGCTCAATAACCTGAAGGACGAGCCGGAGCTGCTGCGGGCATACGAAGGAAAGGTGACGATTACGCCGCATATTGTGGAAATGGCTCGTCTCACCGGGAAAGATCCCTCTGAGATCAAGAGCAATCCGATCGCGTCAGCGGGAGTATTCGCACTCGAAAACGGCGTCCAGTGCGTGCTGAAAGACGCAAGAACCGTGACAGCATGCGAAGACGGGAGGATATTCATCAACACCTCCGGAAATGACGGCATGGCGGCAGCGGGGAGCGGAGACGTCCTGACCGGCATTCTTGCGGGGCTTACAGCCTGCGGTGCAGATCCGTCGACAGCGGGAGCGCTTTCTTCCTATGTGCACGGACTGGCAGGGGATTTCGCCGCTGAAAAGCTGGGCCGTTCTTTTATGACTGCTTCGGATATTATAGACGGACTGCGGTTTGTGGTGTAAAATAGACAGGTTAACGGTATCCGTTAACTTGAAATCTGCAGTGCGAGGAGTGTAACAAAAATGAAGAAGTTCAGCAGGGTCTGCGCGAGGATTGACTTCAGTGCGATTGACAGCAACCTGCAGCTTATGAAAGATAAACTGGCGGAGGGAACCCGTGTCTGTGCGGTGATCAAGTCAGACGGCTACGGACACGGAGCTCTGCCGATCGCGAGACATATACAGCATCTGCCGTATCTGTGGGGGTTCGCCTGCGCGACCTGCGAAGAAGCGATGCAGCTGCGCATGGGCGGCATCATGAAGCCCATCATACTTCTGGGATACAGCTTTCCGGAATCCTACGATGATATAATTGATTACGATATCAGGGCATGTGTATTTGATTATGAAACTGCCCTGAGGCTGGATGAAAGAGCAAAGATGCTGGAGCATCCCGCTATCGTGCATATCGCTGTCGACACCGGGATGGGAAGGATCGGATTCCGCTATGACGATCCGGAAGCGCCGGAGACAATCGCAAAAATCAGCAGGCTCGGCAATATCAGGATCGAGGGTATGTTCACCCATTTTGCCAGAGCGGATGAAAAGCTTATTTCGCCGGCGGAGATTCAGCTGATCCGTTACCTGGATTTCCGGAAAAAGACGGCGGATGCCGGTGCAGACATACCGATCTGTCATACTTCGAACAGCGCGGCGATCATGAGGTTCCCCGAAGCGCATCTCGACATGGTCAGGGCGGGAATTACGCTTTACGGACTGCCGCCTTCCGATGAAACAGCCGCTGAAATGCCGGATCTTGCACCGGCCATGGAGCTCATCAGCCATATATCCTATGTGAAGACGGTACCGGCGGATACTCCGATCAGCTACGGCGGAACATTTACCACAAAAAAGGAAAGCGTGATCGCGACGGTACCGGTAGGGTACGCGGACGGTTATCCGCGGTCGCTGTCCGGAAGAGGATTTGTTCTGATTCACGGAACCAGAGTTCCGATTGTGGGACGGGTCTGCATGGATCAGTTTATGGTTGACGTAACTTCCCTGACGGATGTTAAGACGGGGGACGAGGTCGTTCTTCTGGGCAGACAGGATGAACAGACGATCACGGCCTGTGAGCTGGCAGAGCTCTCAGGGAGATTTCATTATGAGCTTGTATCGGATATCTCAAAGCGTGTTCCCAGGTCCTACGTGCTGAACGGCGTCACGGTCGAACAGGTTGATTATTTCGGGTGATTATGGTACGATTTTTACCTAAAAGAGCAAATACAGAAGGGATTCCGCCTCAGGAAGAAACGCTGCAGGATACTGTCGTCGGCAGCGATGACCGGGATGCCAGAGACGTTATGATCAGGAGAAATGATCTGACTACGCTGGACGGCGGAATTACCCTGAAAGAGTGCGTTTCTTCGATTCTTCACTCGACCATGGATTACTTCCCGGTCTGCGAAGACAATATCGACACGATACTCGGCATCCTGTGCATGAGGGACGCCGTGAGACAGTACATTCTCCATCCGGAGAACGCGGAGAAAGCGATCTCGGATATACCCGGAATGATCCGCGAGGCTGCGATTATTCCTGAGACAAGGCAGCTCGACAGCATATTCAAATATATGTGCGCCCAGAAGATCCGTATGATGATCGTAGTGGATGAGTACGGACAGACCGCGGGCGTTGTCACGATGGATGACCTGATCGACGAGATTGCCGGGATGCTGTATGAGGATTACGAACGGGACGACGGCTTCGTCCTGCAGACATCCGGAAACAGCGTCGTCCTGGACGGAATGATGCCTCTCGAACGGGCGGGCGAGGTGCTTCACTGCGACTTCGGCACGGAGGATTTCGAGACGCTCAGCGGTTATCTCACCTCGCTTCTTCGGCATATACCGACCTCCGAGGATAAAAGCGTGGCGGGAAACGGGTTTTTATTTCATATTCTGAAAACGGAAAATCATACAATACGCAAAGTCAGGGCAGAGAGACTGCCCGGAGAAGAAGGAGATTAATAATGTCAGGACATTCAAAATTCGCCAATATCAAGCACAAGAAAGAAAAAAATGATGCCGCGAAGGGAAAGATTTTTACCATTATCGGCCGTGAAATCGCAGTAGCTGTTAAGGAAGGCGGACCGGATCCGTCCAATAACTTCAAGCTCGCCGCCGTCATCGCGAAGGCGAAGGCGAATAACGTGCCGAATGATACGATCGACCGCGGAATTAAGAAAGCTGCCGGCGATACCAGCGGGGCGAGTTACGAACAGCTGACATATGAAGGCTACGGCCCGAGCGGCGTGGCGATTATCGTGCAGACGCTTACGGACAATAAGAACAGGACCGCAGCAGATGTCCGGGCCGCATTTTCAAAAGGAAACGGCAATATCGGAACGCCGGGAAGCGTTTCGTTCATGTTTGACGAAAAAGGACAGATCATTATCGACAGAGAGGAATGCGAATCGGATCCCGATGAACTGATGATGACTGCGCTTGACGCCGGAGCCGAGGATTTCAAAGAAGAAGAGGACAGCTTCGAGATCATTACGGACCCGTCTGCGTTCGAAGAAGTGCGCAAGGCACTGGAAGATCAGGGAATTCCCATGGCTGAGGCTGAAATCACCATGATTCCGCAGAACTACGTTTCTCTTAAAAATCCGGCTGACATTGCGAATCTTCAGAAGATCCTCGACCTTCTTGACGGCAGTGACGATGTTCAGAACGTCTATCACAACTGGGACGAAGAAGAGTAAGGTCTTACGCCGGGGGAACTATGGATTTTCTTATTTCCGCAATACTGGGGCTCCTGCAGGGACTGACCGAGTTTTTGCCCGTCAGTTCCTCAGGCCACCTCGTCGTGCTGGAACGTCTTATCGGATTTCAGATTCCGGTACTGACGTTCCATGTCTTTTTGCATGTGGGTACCGCTTTGGCGGTCATAGCCGGAATGCGCAGGGATTTTTCCGACGCTGCCGGCGGATTCCGTTCCATAGGAGCTGATCTGGCCGGACGGATATCGGCAGCCGCCGGAAAAGGCGGATCTGAAGTGCATGGCCAGGTGCACAAAAGCAGTCAGAGAAAACTTGCGTATCTGATTCTTGCAGCTGCTGTTCCCATGGCTGCCGCAGGCGCGCTGCTTACGGGAGCGGCGGCAGCGGTGTCCGCGTCCGCGCTTCTCACCGGAGCCGGGTTTCTCGTTTCAGGCATACTTCTGCTTGTCACGGATATGGTAAAACCGGGATCAGATACAGTCCGGGACATGACGATGCCTCTCGCCGCGGCCGTCGGCGCCGCATGGGGAATATCGGTGCTTCCCGGAATCTCCGGTCTGGCGTTTTCGGTCAGCATCTGTATTTTCGCCGGAATGTCGAGAAAGTCGGCGATCAGATTCTCGTATCTTGTCTTTGTGCCATCTGTCGCCGCCGCCCTTATTAAATGCCTGGCGGACGGTATCGGAAACGGAGTATTCACGGGACGAACTGTCCTCTGCTGTCTGATCGGCACCGCGGCATCGGCGCTCTCAGCCAGGGCAGTTTTTAATACATTCCTTGCGCTTCTTAAGAAACGCAAACTGAGTTCATTTGCGTATTATTGCTTTGTAATCGGAATATTTGCGGTTCTTGTGAGCTATATCACCTGAACCAGGGGGAAAAATGGCAGCATCTGTCAGTAAATCAAAGAATAACAGGGGAAAGAAGAATTCCCGGCCGGCGGCGCGGAACCGTAAAAACGCCGCTGCTTCGGGAAGAACGGAATCAAACGGGATCGGCAGAGAGATTGCGCTCTGTGTGATTCTCGCTTTTTCGATACTTCTTGTACTTTCTAACTTCGGAATTGTCGGAAGATACGGCAATGTAATGAGCGACGCGCTCTTCGGCACGTTCGGCCTGATGGAGTACGTATTCCCCTTCGCTCTTTTCTTTGGGGCCGCTTTTTTTATGGCCAACCGGAAGAACAGCCAGATCTGGAGAAAGATGTTCGGCGTTGTCCTGATGTTTCTGTTTCTTGACGCGTTTCTGCAGCTTCTTACGATGGGATACGCAAAAGGAACTCCTCTGACCGAGATTTACCGCCTCTCGATGGAGGAGCGGAACGGCGGAGGCATCGTCGGCGGAGCGATCGCCGGCGTATTCGGATATGCTTTCGGAGCGGCAGGCGCTTATGTTCTGACGGTTTTCGGACTGATCGCGGCCGCCATTATCATGACGCAGAAACCGCTGCTGACCGATATCGGAAAGAAGGGAAGATCAGCGGCAGTACAGGCAAGGGAGAAAAGAAGCATCCGTCAGTCGGAGCGCGAAGAGGACAGGAAAGAAAGGGCCAAGGAAAAAGAAGCTCTTTCGAAACTGAAGAAAACCGAGAAGCAGCTTGCCAGGGAACAACGAATCCGCAGAATCGAGGACGAGACCCTGAGCAAGGAACGTCAAAGAGAACGTGAAAGAATCCGCAGCACCGGCGTTTCAT
>CADBRO010000122.1 GCA_902797075.1 uncultured Lachnospiraceae bacterium | reverse complement strand
GCGATTATCGCCGGCGTCCATCTCCTCAGCGGGGAAGATGTTGCGGAGCTCGTAAAAGAAGTACTGTAAGCGTTTTTAAAAAGCATAATACTCCCGCCTCTTTCAGCGATAAGTGAAAGAGGCGGGCAGTTTATTTTACGACGCTTCGACCTTCGTGGAAGATATACTCGCACCCAGCGAACATGATCCGGGACCCGTCTGTCAGAGGAACTTCATCCCTTCCGATGACGGGTTTTCCGTCTACGGAAGTACCATTTTTTGATCCCATGTCACTGACCATAAACCGTCCGTTCCGGACGGTTATTTTTGCGTGTACACGGCTGATTGTCGGATCGGGAATGACCCGGTCAGACAGAGATGCCTTCTGGCCGATCAGCAGATCGCGTTCATCAAGAACGAAGGAAGGCAGACCGAGATCTTTGTTTGCGGGAACCAGAGAAGCCGGTATGCTTCCAGCCGCCGGCATGTCTCCTGAAAGCAGAACCGTCTGGCCGCCGGCAAAACCGTCTTCCGGATCTGTGAAAGTACTCTCGGCCCAGGCATAGACGCTTCCTTCCGCATCGCCTGCCCAGTCGGAAAAGGCAGGCGGTGTATATGCGATATCAGTATCTTCCGCTGAGGGTGAATCCATGCTGTTTGACGTGTACTGTGCAGCAGCTTTGCGGGAAAACCGTGAAGACGCCTTATCCGTGATAAATGCGCAGAGAAAGATCAGAAGAGCGCCGGCCGCGGCGGCCGCTGCCATTTCCGGCGTGCTGAGGATGTAGGCGTCCTGAAGCCTAAGGGCAATCCATACGATGGCTGCTGCGGCAGCCATAAATGCTGCAAGGATAACGGTGTAAGCCTCCGGGATATATTTTCTCAAAGAGAAGCCGGTGACCGGAGAAGCTTTTGTACTGCTGCAGGGGCTGTGATCAAAATCTTCAGGCCTTTTATACGCTTCCGGTTCCTTACAGAGGTCCTGAAGGTAAACATCTTCTTCGGAGAACATGGACCGGGACGCTTCCGGCGCTTTTTCATACTGCGGAAAGCTTTCCGGCACCTCCTTTGCGCCGGCGGAAAACACATTCCTGATATCGCCGATCTGCAGGCTTGTATCACGAAGAGACTTCAATACGCCGCAAAGGAGAAGTACGCATTCCGTATCGCCAAGGGAAGCTCTTGTGAGCATGTATTCCGTAAGATTCCGGATTCCTTCTCTTACCGGAACATAGGTTTCCGGGAGATAGGCTGCTTTTATTTCTTTTGACTGCCAGTCCGCATAGAGATATTCCGGATCAAGCAGGAGATGATCCGGATCGAGCAGATAGTCCTCGAGTCTGTCGAGAAGCGATATAAGACCGAGAAACAGTTTTTTGAGATCGCCTGCTGTGATGCCGAAGCTTTCGCAGCAGGCGGCAAACGGCTGGAATCCCGTGATTTCATACCGGCATTTTCTGACATTATCTACATGCTCAAAGGAGAGCGGGAGAAGGCCTTCAATTCTGTTGGAGAAAAGAGTCCTGAGCTGATAATTATCCTCCGTTTCAGCATTTCCGGTATCGAGTATCATGAAATTTTTCGACAGGTCCTTCCTGTACCTGGCACGCATTCCGCCATCACCTCCGTCTAATTTTTCAGGTGCCGCCGGTTCCGGATCAGCTTCACCGGATGACATTTTCTGAAATACTGTTTCACCTGGATATCCCAGAGAAGATTTCCGTCAAAATGAAAGGTTCCGGAGGTACTTTTTACCGTCCTGCCGGAAGCCGTATCCGTTCTCTCCGTGGCGATCTCTCCGGAAGCGAAGAGAGGGGGATCGGCCTGCTCATGACCGCTGACGGCCTGTTCGCCGGCGCTTGCGGAAAGGCAGGCTGTATTGTATACGTGTGCAGTCAGATATACTGACATAATAATCGTGAAAATTACAGCCGGCATCAAAAGAGCGGCTTCCGTCGTAAACGAAGCATTCATGAAGACCTCCTATATGAATACGGCATCTGTGATAAGACTCAGGATTTCTCCTGTAAGCAGAAATGGTATGAAGGGGAAACGGCTCTTCCGGCTTTTTCCGAAGATCAGTAAAAATGACGCGAAGACGGAAGAAAGCAGAAGACCGGAAAATGAGGAGACAAGGACATGACGCCACCCGGCGAAGCATCCCGATACAAGAAGAACGACGGCGTCGCCGAGGCCGATGGAACCGCCGCTTAAAATACTGAAAACAAGAAGGAATGCCCCGGGAATGAGGGATGTCAGAAGATCCGGGAGACTTCGTCCTGACAGAATGAAGACAGGGATTCCGATACATACGAAGGCAAAATTGAAGCGGAGCACGATAGTCCGGTTGATAAGGTCCGTGATCGTATTTCCGGACAGGAGGAGAAGCAGGAGGATTTCACGCTGCATGGTGCGATTCTCTTATTATGCGGCCGGATTTCGCGGCGCATCGCTCGCATTCCGTAAGTCCCGCGCATTCCTTTTCGGACACGATGCTGACGTGCCGTATCAGGCTTCCCGCATTTTCAGAAGGATAATAGAAGTCACCTTTGGCTGCTGCGTATACCGGACCGCTGTAGTTTTTCGGAAAGCCTCTGCATTTTTTATATTTGCGCCCGTAGGCATTTCTCAGATTGCGGATTTCTGAAGTCGTGCTTTTAAACACGGCCAGGTCCAGATGCGTGCAGTCGGGATCCGTGTGATAGACCGAGCGGTTTTCGGTGACGAGTACCGTGTGCTCTGAGCTTCCATTGTCATTCCCGCTTCCGGCGAAGAGATTGCCGTCGCAGCCGGTCCACGGATAAACCCTCGCGCGCAGCAGGATCCGAAGTTTCGGAATTCCGGGAAATGAAACCGGAAAGCGGAAGCGCTCTATCTTCCGGATATCGATCCATCTGCTCCCGGAATCCGATCCGCTGCCGGCAAGCGGTGCAGCCTCCGCCAGTACCCGGACCTTATTGGATAATTCAAGATTTTTTGTCCCCTGTATTTTTACCGCGTTCATGAGCATAATCAGGACCGCGCAAGCGATCAGATAGAGCGGAAGAACAGCGGCGCATTCGAGCGTGAGAGAAGCCTGTCTGATTCTGCCGCCTGTCCCGCATACCTGTTTTTTTGTTCTCTGATTGACTTGTGACAGAATAATCATGGCTGCCTCCTTCTACAGCTGTCTGTAATCCATGGTTTCCTCAACCTTGAATGTCACCCTGTTCTCCGATCTGATATCGATTGAGGCGGATACCGCGCCGATACAGGAGTCGAGACGAAATGCCGGCCTGCCGCTCCCGCGTATTTCCGATTCCGTCATATCCATCGCCCGGAGGATCAATTTTGAATAAGGCGCGGTCATAAGAAGGACGCCGAGATATTCCGTGTACTCCATACCTCCCGGAACGTCCTTCGTCAGAACGGAAAGATCACCGCGCGCGGCTGTCAGCTCTGAAAGATCCGTCTGCCAGGAGCTGCCTGTCTTGACATAAGGCACATGCTTGCCCTCCAAAAGAGCGCGCACGTCGGTCAGGCTTTCTGCATAAGCCCATCCCGCAGCCAGAAGCAGCTTGATGAGCGGGGCAGCTTCCGGTATCAGCAGAAGGCTTCCGATAATCAGGGAAGTCTCCGAAAGAGAGGAGCTTAAACCGGGGTCGGTATAAAGACACGCGATATTCGCTGCCTCGCGCATAAGAATAATCTTTCTGACAGCGGACTTCAGGTTCTTTTCATCGGACTTTTTGCCGCAGAGGATGTACTCGATCTGATATCCGAGAGCGGAATATTCCGACGGAGATAAGAAAGAAGAGTAGTGCCCGAGAATATACGCTCTGAATGCGAGGCCGTCTGCGACGGGGGAAAGACCGCCTGTGGTATCGATGACCCCCATGCCGGAAGAAAGATTCCGGCCGCTGACGAAGGCTTTCAGGTTGGCTTTCCGTTTGGATATTGTCCGGTCGGGAGGAACCACCGTCTTAAGAACAGAGCGGTGTTTCAGCCACTCAAGGATAGGCAGCGGATTGCGGAAGTTTTCCGGTATATCCGGCACCTCCTCGATATAGAATTCGCCGTTCTCTTCCGCCTCTTTGCGCCTGGCCTCCCGCTCCGCCTTCGCCTCCTCTGACTTCCGGATCAGAGCGGGAAGACTGATATCTTTGGTTTCCTTTAGAGCTTCTTCTCCGAATCTTTCAGTACTCTTCGCGCTTCTGACTTTATCGCGGAGGAAGGAAAAACCCTGAAGAAGAGCCGTATCTTTAACGGATTCCGCTGCCTGCGCCGCAAATGGCGCGCCTCCCGCGTCCGTTGCAAGCGTGTAACCGGTAAGACCGCTGCTTTCGACGGCCAGGGTGAGATATGATTTCCCTGTGCCGGGAAGGCTTCCTTTCGCAGGATGCAGTATATATTCGGCAGCGTCCTCAATTTCCCGGATCACTCCGGCCGTATCAGGACCGCTTCCATCCCTGTCGGCATTGATAAAAAACAGATCAAAATCCTCTTCAAGCTGTCTGTCATACCTTGCGAACAGAGAATAGAGGGCCTGGTCAAGGGCGTTGGCGGAATGCATTCTACCGGTACTGACTTTGACGGACATGACGGCTGTAAGTATGAGAGCGGTCATGACGGTCATGATCAGACTCATGAAGACGGTCATGCTGCCCGATAACAGATACGATTTCTTGTTCAATCGTTTTCCTCCCCGCTTCGGTTTTTTCAGGAATAAGCAGAGCGATCAGACACTGTTGCTCTGAGATGAGACTTTGCTGAGGATGTTCTTAAGAACCTTCGTGATCTGTGTCTTGAACACGAGGACGAGGGCGATCAGTACGAGCAGAATCAATACGATTTCCACAACGGCGACCCCGTCCTCCTCGGCGGCAAAAGCGCGAAGCTCATTCATCGTTCCACCTCCTTTCCCTGACTGCTTCATAATGAAGACAGTGATGATTTATGTATGAACAGACCATGCGCCGTCCTTTTTTCCGGGGGATGGAAAAACAGGAACCGGCGATGGCGGGTTCATCGGAAGCTGTGCGCTGATTCAGTTAAAGGCAGTTGAAAATGCGGCAGATGCGCCATCGGAATTGAGATCCGGAATAGAGTATTCAAAGTATATCTCCGGCAGATCGTTTTTTCCAGTCGGAATTATAGCCAAAGAAAATCGGGAAAATTTCGGCGGATTGCCGAAATGAAGAGAAGTCTGATTCGGAATAAAAAAAAGATGAGAGTCAGACTCCCATCTTGTTAAGAATTTCAGCTTTTGTTTCTTCTGTCAGTGTTCCCTGCGGCCAGTTCGCGACGATCTGCGCTTCTCCCTCGTACCGCGGAATCATGTGAATATGGAAATGATATACGGTCTGGCCTGCCGCCGTGCCGTTATTCTGAAGGATATTGATTCCGTCGCAGCCCAGTTTTTCCATCAGATCTGCGGAAATCTTTTTCGCCAGAGATGCCGCCTTGCCGAGGAGCTCGTCGGGCATTTCAAAAACATTTGAAAAGTGCTTTTTCGGCAGAATCAGTGAGTGTCCCTTCGTCGCCGGACCGGCGTCCAGAATAACCCTGAAGTCATCGTCCTCATAAAGCGTTGCGGTGGGTATTTCACCGTTTGCGAGTTTGCAGAAAATACAATCAGACATAGTATGTTTTCCCCTTTCCTTTGTGATAGAGCAAGATACTTAGCAGGAAACCGAAGATCAGTCCGCTGATGTGGGCGACATTTGAAACGGACGTAGTGGCAAATCCGAAATAGAGAGAGAAGGCGAGGAGTATCAGCATCTGACGCATTGATAGGCCGTCTGCTTTTCCTTTGCACCGGATAATAATCCACACAAGCGCTCCGATCACCGCGAAAATCGCACCGGACGCTCCGACTGCTACAATATTCCTTCCCTGCGCGTCGTACCAGCGGTAAGCTGCGTAATTTGCCGCAATACCGCTCCCGAGATAGAGCAGTGCAAAACGCACGGAACCGATGAGGGTTTCGAGATGCCGTCCCATGATAAAAAGAAGAAGCATGTTGTTGATCAGATGCCTTATGCCGGCATGCATGAACATGGCAGTAAGAAGACGCCACCAGCTTCCGCTTCTTACATAGGGCACATAAGCGCCGCCCCATCGGATCAGCGTCTCTGTGCTCTCAGTGCTTCCTGAAATAATCTCGGCCAGAACAAATACTGCGGCATTGACCGCGATCAGGGCTGCCGTTACCCGTGGTACCTGATTTCGCATCCGTATTATCGCTCCTTGACAGAGTTTTATGGTATAATTATCGGGCAGCGAGATCCGTCAGCATTTTCACGATGATGGACACTGCGTCGGTTGATGGGCTTGCAGCCATCGCTTCGGCGTAGGTGTCCCGGTTCTGATAGAGTTTCGCCACCGCATCGATCAGCTTGAGCGTTGTCAGCTCTTCTTCTTCAAGGACCATCGAGAAGCCCTGCTTTTCAAATGATCTTGCGTTAAGGATCTGATCTCCGCGGCTCGCTTCGGCTGACAGAGGAATCAGGAGATTCGGCTTGCGGAGGGCGAGAAGCTCGCAGATCGCGTTGGCTCCCGCGCGGGAAATTACAATGTCCGACAGCGCGAAGAGGTCGGGAAGCTCATCCTTGATGTACTCGTACTGAACGTACCCCTGGGCATTGTAGGAGGGATCGGTTTTTCCCTTTCCGCAAAGATGGATGATGTCGTAGGTTTTCAGCAGTTCCGGCAGCGCCGCCCGCACGGCTTCATTTACGTGCTGCGCTCCGAGCGACCCGCCGATGACCATGAGGACCGGGCGGTTTCCCGAAAGGCCGGTAAATGTGAGAGCTTTCGCGCGGTCTCCGGAAAGGAGCTCGCTGCGGATCGGAGTCCCGGTCAGCACCGCCTTGTCAGAGGGCAGCTGTGATACGGTTTCCGGGAAATTACAGCATACCTTTTCGGATGCCGGGATACAGATTTTATTTGCAAGTCCTGGTGTCATGTCGGATTCATGGCAGACTACCGGAATATGAAGTCTTCTTGCAGCAAGAACCACGGGGACGCTGACGAAGCCTCCTTTGGAAAACACAACGTCGGGCTTGATCCTGCGGAGCGCTGCGCGCGCTTCGCGAAGTCCGCGGATGACGCGGATCGGATCGGAAAAGTTCTTCGGATCGAAGTACCGGCGGAGCTTGCCTGTCGAAATTCCCGTATAAGGTATGTCGTAATCGGCAATCAGGCGGCGTTCAATGCCGTCGAACGAACCGATGTAATATATTTCGAAGCCTTCTTCCCGAAGCTTCGGAATCAGTGCGATGTTGGGTGTGACGTGGCCGGCGGTACCGCCTCCGGTCAACACTATTTTTCTTTCCATAGAAACATTCTCCCTTAAAATCCGGGTATGCCGCATGATGCGGCAGCCGCTTGATTTTGCAAGCTATATCATACTACATTCCGGAAAGTTTAGAAAGACCTGAAGGTTTAACGATGTGTCAAGGAGGGATAAGCATGAAGCTGACGTTTATCGGAGCCGATCATGAGGTGACCGGGAGCTGCCATTTTCTCGAGGCCGCAGGAAAACGGATTCTTATCGATTACGGGATGGAGCAGGGAAGGAACGTATTTGAAAATGAGAACATTCCCGTAACTGCGGGTGAGATCGATTTCGTGTTTCTTACCCATGCGCACATTGATCATTCCGGCCTGCTGCCGCTGCTTGGAGCACGCGGATTCAAGGGGAAGATCTACGCGACGAAAGCGACCTGCGATCTTTGCGACATCATGCTTCTTGATTCAGCCGGCATTCAGGAATTCGAAGCCGAGTGGAGGAACAGGAAAGGCAAAAGAAAAGGCGCGCCGCAGTTTGTACCGCTCTATACGACGGAAGATGCCGCACGGATTTCCGAGAAATTTGTGGAGTGCCCATACAACAGGATGATCGATATAGCGGAGGGAATCCGGATCCGCTTTACGGACGTGGGTCATCTGCTGGGTTCCGCCGCAATCGAGATATGGGTTACGGAGGACGGCAGGGAGACAAAAATCGTCTTTTCCGGTGATGTCGGGAATACGGATCAGCCGCTCTTAAATGATCCGAAAGGGATCGACAGCGCTGATTATGTGGTGATCGAATCGACCTACGGAGACCGCAGCCACGGGGGAAGAGTTGATTACAAGTCAGCGCTGGCAGGAGTTCTCCAGAAGACATTTGACAGGGGAGGCAATGTCGTGATACCTTCCTTTGCGGTCGGACGCACGCAGGAGATCCTGTATTTTCTCAGGCAGATCCGCGAGGAACATCTGATTACGGGACACGACAGATTCCCGGTGTATGTCGATTCCCCGCTTGCTGTGAGGGCGACCGGCATTTTCAATGAAGATTCTTCGGACTGCTATGACGAGGAAGCTGCGGATCTGATCCGGAGAGGAATCAACCCGATCTCATTCCCCGGCTTAAGACTCGCCCTGACTTCGGACGAATCAAAGGAGATCAATGATATTCCCGAACCGAAGGTGATCATCTCCGCCAGCGGCATGTGTGAAGCAGGCAGGATCAAGCATCATCTGAAGCATAATCTCTGGAGACCGGAATCTACGGTTTTGTTCGTCGGTTATCAGGCGGAAGGAACGCTGGGAAGATCGCTGGTCGAAGGCGCGAAGGAAGTGACGCTGTTCGGTGAGCCTATCACGGTTCAGGCCGAGATTCTGACACTTCCCGGCATATCCGGCCATGCAGACAGGGAGGGCCTGACGGCGTGGATCGGAAGCCTTAAGGAGAAGCCGAGAAAGGTCTTCGTCGTGCACGGGGAAGATGCCGTCGTCGAAAGCTTCGCAGAGCATCTCCGGGAGCAGTGCGGTTTTGATACGACGGCTCCGTATTCAGGTACGGTGTGGAATCTGACGGACTGTGTCTGTGAGAAAGAAACCTGCGGAATACCGTTTGTCAAAAAGAATGCCGACGGCACGCCTGTTTCGGAGGCGAAAACGAGATCGGATACCGCGTACGGCAGGCTTCTTGGCGCCCTTGAAAAACTTGAATCCGTGGTACGGCAGGGGAAAGGATTCTCGAATAAGGATCTCGGCAAGTTTGCGGATCAGATTATCGCGCTCGCCGACAAATGGAAAAGCTGATTAAATAGAAAACCGCCGCCGGCGGTACAGCCGGCAGCGGTCTGGAACGTGTTATTCGTGAATTGCGGTGCGAAGCGCTGTTGCGAGCTGGTCCGGACATGACGTATTCTTCATTCCGCAGGTCGTACCTTCGAGACGACGAATAACCTCGTGAACTTCCATACCCTCCACGAGTGAGCCGATACCTTTCAGGTTACCGTTGCATCCGCCCATAAAGCGGACGTCATGGACTTTACCGTCCCGAATGTCAAATTCGATCAGCTGGGAGCAGGTTCCCCTGGTTTTGTAAACCATGGCAGCTGTCCTCCTTTCTTACAGAGTTTATTAGTTTAAGTAAAGATTAAGAAAATGAAAGAGCACAGGCGCTCTTCTCAAGAAAACCAGAAAACCTGCCGGGATTATAGCACACTATCAGTAACGGGTCAAAGGATCCGTGATATTTGGACAAAAGGAAAAACTATGGGTATACAGATAAAAAATGTTCACCTTCTTGACAGTCCGGAAAACGAAAGAACGGATATCTATATTACCGGAGACCACATTTCCGGTATCGGAAAAGAACCGAGGGGCTTTTCGAAGGATGAAGTGATCGACGGATCGGGCAGAACCGCCATGCCCGGGCTGATCAACTGCCATACGCACGCTTATATGTCGCTTATGCGGAATTATGCGGACGACGTTCCCTTCGCGGAATGGCTGTTCGAGCGCATCACGCCGATCGAAGATTCGCTTTCTTCCGAGGATGCGTACTGGGGAAACATGCTTTCGATTATGGAAATGATCCGCACCGGTACCACCTCGTTCGTCGATATGCAGATGTTTCCCCGGATGTGCGTCAAGGCCTGTGCCGACAGCGGTATGCGGGCGCTTATTACGCGTGGCCTGGTGGGAGAAGGTCCCGGGGACGAAGGCGGTATTCGAAGGCTTCGGGAAGCATTTGACGAGATGGAATACGGAAAGGCTTCGGGTGCGAACGTGGAATTCGCTCTCGGACCTCACGCCATCTACACCTGCGGAGAAGCGTACCTGCGCCATGTCACGGAGCTCGCCCGTGAAAAAGGCATGAAGCTCAATATCCATCTTGCCGAGACGGAAAAGGAATACCGCGACTGCCTCGAGGAACACGGCTGTACGCCGGTCGAGTACCTGGAGCGCCTCGGAATGTTCAAAAGCCATATTCTTCTGGCCCATTGCGTCCGGCTCTCGGATCATGATTTTGAGCTTCTCGCAAATCCGAACGTTTTCGTAGTGACAAATCCTGCCAGTAACATGAAGCTGGCCAACGGGTTTGCACAGGTCGCAAAAATGCTCGAATGCGGAATCCAGGTTGCCCTCGGAACGGACAGCGCGGCCAGCAATAACGCCCTTAATATGTTCCGGGAGATGAATCTTCTTACGATGACGCAGAAAGGCGCCCGGGAGGACGCTCTTGTGCTTTCAGCGGAGGAGACTCTTAAGATCGCAACGCGAAACGGAGCTCTCGCCATGGGCAGGGAGGATCTCGGCACACTTAAGACCGGCAGTACCGCTGATCTCATCCTGATAGACGAGAAATCGCCGAATCTGATGCCGCGATACAATATGAAGGCCGCGCTTGCTTATTCGGCGTCGGGATACGAGGTTTCCGACGTCCTGATCGGCGGCAGAATCGTCCTTCGGGACAGGAACTTCATAACGATTGATGAGGAGCAGGTATATTACCAGGTCAGCCAAATTGCGGACCGCTACAAATAAAACAGGAGAAATATATGAGCGAAATCAGAGACAGAAGTCTGGCGGAGGCCGGAAACCGGAAAATTGACTGGGCAAAGGATCACATGCCCGTGCTGCAGAGCATTTGTGCGGATTTTGAGAAAGAACAGCCGTTCAGGGGTCTGAAAATAGCCATGTCGATCCATCTCGAAGCGAAGACGGCTTATCTGGCTACCGTATTTAAGGCCGGAGGAGCAGATGTTTTCGTTACAGGCAGCAATGTCCTGTCGACGCAGGACGATGTCGCCGCCGGTCTCGACTCCCGCGGAGTCAGTGTATTTGCATGGCACGCGGCAACTGCCGGGGAATATGATCATCATCTTGCGTGCGTCCTTGAGCCGGGACCGCATATCATAATCGATGACGGCGGAGACCT
>CADBRO010000121.1 GCA_902797075.1 uncultured Lachnospiraceae bacterium | reverse complement strand
GAACGCCATGATCGAAGCCGGCGCTGACGTCATTAAGCACTGCGCAAATGCCTGCGGTGACGGCGCTATGCTGGCAGCGGCTGACGCGGGAATCTGGTGCATGGGCGACTCCTATGACCAGAGCTTCCTCTGCCCGGAAAACATGCTTGATTCCGCTCTTTACAACCTTGACGTGGTGCTTGACATCGCGCTCGGCTCCGTCGACGACGGCTCCTTCAAGGGCGAAGTTTACAACCTCGGTATGGCGGACGGCGCAGTCGCTGTCCTTATGTATGACACGATTCCGGAAGACGTAAAGGCAATCGCTCAGGACGCGATCGACAAGATCATCTCCGGCGAGCTTGTTGTTGAGCGCGACTACACGATGAGACAGTAATTAGGAAACGTATATTTACGGATGGCACCCTCGCGGGGGGTGCCATTTTATGTTATGATAGCTTAAACTGCCGGGAGATCATTCCCTGCTTACGAGCCCGCGGGAGAGCTCAATGGCACGACTGCTGCCTGCGAACCCGCGGATACAGATCAATCACACAGATTTCGGAGGACCACATGCCCCTTCTTGAAATGAGAAACATCAGCAAGGCGTTTAACGGCGTCTATGCAAATGAGGACATAAGCTTAAGCGTCGAAAAGGGCGAAATCCACGCGCTGCTCGGAGAGAACGGCGCGGGCAAGACGACCCTTATGAACATCCTGTTCGGCCTCTACACGGCCGACAGCGGAGAGATTCTTCTGAGGGGGAAGAGCGTACATTTCAGATCGCCGAAGGAAGCGATCGCATCGGGAATCGGCATGGTGCAGCAGCATTTTTCGCTGGTGAACCGCATGACCGTTCTCGACAATGTGATTCTGAATCTTGACGGCAACTCCTTTGTGCTGAACCGGGCGGCGTCGAAGGCGCGCCTTCTTGAGCTTGCCGGCAGGTACGGCCTCAAGGTGGACCCTGATGCGCTGGTTTCCGACCTGACCGTCGGCGAGAGGCAGAGGGTGGAAATCATCAAGGCGCTTTACAGGAACGCTGAGATTCTAATTCTCGACGAACCCACGGGCGTGCTCACTCCCCAGGAAACGGCCCATTTTTTCGACGTCCTTCGGAATCTGAAAAATGAGGGCTACGGGATCATCATCATTACTCACAGAATGAGTGAAATTCTCGCGATCAGCGACCGGGTCACGATCCTCCGGGACGGGAAAAAGGCGGCTGATCTCGTGACAGCCGAAACAAATGCCGCCGAGCTCTCAAACTATATGATCGGGCGGAAGCTCTCGGAAGAGCGGCTGATTTCAGATACTCCAGGAATGGAGCCGGTGCTTGAGCTGAAGGGCGCGTCCGTTCACCACAGGCACGGAAAATCTTTCGCGCCGACGGATCTTTCCGTCATGAAGGGCGAGATTCTCGGGATTGCCGGAGTTGAGGGCAACGGACAGAAGGATCTGGCGGAGCTGATCACCGGCATCAGGAAGCTTTCTTCAGGAAGCATTCTGTTCGAAGGCGAGGACATTTCCCGCCTGTCGGTGCGGGAGCGGTACCGGAAGGGAATCTGCTATATCTCGGACGACCGCCAAAATGACAGCCTCGTGACGGATATGAGCATCACGGAAAATCTGGTTCTCAGGGACTTCGGGGCGGAGCCATTTTCAAAAAAGGGCATTATAAACAGGAGCGCGCTTTTTAAAAATGCATCCGAGAAAATGGCGAAGTACCAGATCCGCGCTTCCGGAAGAACAGGGGCGGCGACGCCTGTCCGGCTTCTTTCCGGAGGAAACCAGCAGAAGCTGATCATCGCGCGGGAGCTCGCGGACGACGCGAAGCTGATCGTGGCGAGCCAGCCGACCAGAGGACTTGATATCGGCGCTACGGAATTTGTACGCTCCATGCTTGCGGAGGAAAGAAATGCCGGAAAAAGCGTGATCCTCATTTCGGCGGATCTTGAGGAAATATTGTCGCTGTCTGACAGGATCGCGGTGCTGTTCGGCGGCAGGATTGTCGGAATCCTCACCCACAGTGAGGCGACGGTTCAGAAACTGGGGCTTCTTATGGGAGGCGTTACGGAGGATGAGACATGACCGGACATAAGGCAAAAACGATCCGGATACTGATACAGTTTCTTTGCATCGCGGTTATAACGCTGCTTCTGGCGACGGGGCTTATCGCCGCGTGCGGAGCGGATCCGCGGGAGGCTTACCGGCTGTTCGCGAAGGGAATTTTCGGATCGAGACAGAGTTTCGCGGAGATTTTTGTGAAGGCGTGCCCGCTGATTCTTACGGGACTTGGATGCGCAGTCGCCTATCAGACCGGTTTCTTTACCATCGGAGCGGAGGGGCAGTTTTACATCGGCGCGCTGTCAGCGACGATTGTCGTTCTGAAATTCCAGGAGAGTCTGCCGGGGCCGGCAGTTATCGTTATGGCAATGGCGGCGGCATTTGTGACGGGCGGCATCTGGGCGTTCATCGCCGCGTTCTTTAAGGCGAGATTCAATATTTCCGAGATCATCGTGACGATCATGCTCAACTACATCGCGATCAATTTCCTCGGCTATTCTGTCAGAGGATACCTGCAGGATCCGGAGGGGCATGTTCCGCAGTCGGCGAAGGTCGTAAGCGGGGTTCAGCTTAAGAGCCTGATCCCGGAAACGAGATTTCACGCGGGAATTGTAATCGCGGTGGTCTGCGTCATCGTCATGTGGTATCTCATGAAGAAAACGACGGTCGGCTACGCGCTGAAGGCCGTCGGCTACAATAAAAGAGCGAGCGAGTGCGTCGGAATTCCCGTCATGAAGAATATCATTCTTTCAGCGGTCTTAAGCGGCGGATTTGCGGGTCTTGCGGGAGTCATCGAGATTCTCGCGACGCAGAAGAAGCTTCTCGAGGGCATTTCCGGAGGCTGCGGATATACGGCGGTACTGGTTGCGCTGATTGCGTTCAATAGTCCGGTGGGCGTGCTGTTTGTCTCTGTTTTCTACGCGGCCATGCAGGTCGGAGCAGGGTCCATGCAGAGAAAGCTCGGCGTTCCGTCGGCGATCGTCGACATTTTGATCGGGGCAGTCGTGATACTGATTCTCGCGAGAAAAGTATTTGTTCCGGCAAATCTTAAAAAGAGGGAGGAACAGAAGGGATGATCAGCAGCATTTTCACAATCAGTTTCCTGACAGCCTTTCTTTCCGCGGCGGTTCGTCTTGCGGTGCCTCTGATGTACGGAGGTCTCGGAGAGACCATCGCGGAGAAAGCCGGAATCCTGAATATCGGAATGGAGGGCGTCATGCTCTCCGGCGCATTTTTCTCATTTGCAGGCGCGTGGTATTTCGGTGGAATTCCGGCGGGGATCCTCTGCGGGATCCTGGGAGGAATCGCGGTCAGCGCGGTCCACGGATTTTTAAGTATTACGCTTACGCAGGATCAGTCGGTCAGCGGTCTTTCGCTCAATATGGTCATGCTGGGCGTGACGAGTTTTCTCTACAAGCTGATGTCGGCGGGGCAGTCCCACCAGAGCGTTCCGATGCTTCCGGCTGTCAAGCTGCCTCTGTTAAGCAGAATACCGCTGATCGGGAGCGCATTTTTCAGCTGCGACGTCCTGACCTACGCGCTTTATGTTTTCGTGATTCTGACCTGGTTCTTCTACAAAAAGACAAATCTCGGGCTGTCATTTGCGGCGGTCGGCGAGCACCCGATGGCAGCGGAGTCCGCGGGAATTGACGTCAGGAAATACCGCTGGGCCGCGCTCCTCGTAAATGGCGCGCTGGGAGGAATCGGCGGCGCGTCCCTCGT
>CADBRO010000120.1 GCA_902797075.1 uncultured Lachnospiraceae bacterium | reverse complement strand
CATGGCCCGGAATAACAGATCCTTTTTGCCTTCCTTCATTCCCGCTGACACGTTGTCGATTCTTAGAGAATTATACCCGTCATGCCGCGTATCATTATCTATACTAATTGTGGCAACAGACGTGTCTCTGCTAGCCCAGAAATAGGGTTCCAAGTCTTCTGTAAAATCAGATTCCGGGAAATAATTCTTACCGCTATAATTCAGGTAAGTACAAAGCGTATACCCTGTCCTCTTCCAAACCGCATATAAGGTAGCATCCTTGTTCGCCTTATACGTACCTCCGGGCTGATACGTCGCTTCAGTAGCGGTTTTACTGGTAGCCCAGCCCAAAAACTCATAATCCTCCCAAGTTGGAACTTTTGTACTCAGCGTAAGATTCTTATCATAGGTCTTGGTCTGTTTTGCAGGAACATTCGTTGTGGCTCCATTTCCATCATAGGTGATTGTGTATGTCGGAGTGCCTATCGTAAAGGAAGATTTGTCCAGAATGTATTTTTTGCCATCCACTGTAGCGGTAATGATATAGACATATTTTCCCGGAGCAAGAGAACCGAACTTGCAGTTCGTGTCCAGCGTGCTTCCCTCGATGGAATATTTCTTTGTGCTGTTGTATGTGATTTGCTTTCCTGTCTTGGATGTTGTATACGAAGTATCGGATGCCAGATAGACGAGTGCTCCAACCTTGGAGAAGGTACCGCCTCCCGGATAAATAACGCCCTTCAATGTGAAGGCAGACCCTTGAGAGAGTGTTCCCGTTGGCTTTCGGACGCCGGTGACATAGGGCGCTGCTACCTTGTTCCAAGTAACTGTACCTCCATAGTTCTGCATGACACTGCTGGTCCAGGTACTGTTATCAGCTGGCACATTAGCAATAATAGTTGATGATGCGAATGCATTATTACTAATTGTTGGAGCATCCCCGCGGAATGTAAGTGTCAAATCATTATTCAAGAAACAGAATGCCAGGTTACCTATCGTTCTAACGCTGGAAGGAATCGCAAGAGCTTTTAAACTTTCACAGCCTCCAAATGCGCTTTGTTCAATTGACAAAACAGACGTCGGAATACTGACGCTGGTCAAACTATCACAATTAAAAAACAGAGAGGGCGAAAGAGAAGTAATACCTGAACCAATCGTGACAGATTTTAATCCCCAACAGTCCTGGAATACTGCGGCGCCTAGTTTTTTAACACTGGCAGGAACGGAAACTTTTTCGAGATAAATACAATGATCAAACGCTTGTATGCCGATTGATGTAACTCCGGATGGAATTGTAATTTTTGCGAAATCGCAGTTTTGGAATGCCGCTTCTCCTATCGAGGTCAAACTACCAGGCAACGTGATCGTTTTCAGACCATGGCAGCCATAAAAAGCATAATCAGGAATCGATTTCAGATTATTTGAAAGTATGACGCTTTCCATGTTTCTGCAAGATGCGAAACAAAAAGATCCAATCTGCGTCACAGAATCTGCCATTTCAACTGTTTTTAAGGTATCATTTATATCATTGGAAATATAGAAAGCCTGATCAGGTAATGATGTAACTCCATTTTCAATAGATACTTGAGTAATTTCATTGATATTCCACGGAGCAGATGTAACTGCACCAGTGCCGTAAATACGCAATATTACAGTTCCGTCGGCATAATAATACATGCTATAATATGTTTGAGCGCCACAAGTTCCATACTTTGACTTCACTGTAGCAGATGAGACAGCATCTACAGAAGCAGCTGAAACAGCATCTACAGATTCCCCAGGACTGCTCTGTGCAGTTACTTCATAGATTTCTGTAGCAGTGACATCATCCTGCCAGACAGCAGAGTCGTCAGGGTTCTCTTCAAAGCTGTAATAGTATCCAGCTGGCAGCTCCCCTTCTGTGAGGTCGATAGCATCCTCCAGACTGACAGGCTCATAGTCGGAGTCATTTTCTTCTGTGCGGACTTCCTGGTCACCAATGGGCAGCCAGTCCTCTTCTTCAACCATCTCGAGATCTGCGGCTTCCGCAGTTTCCTCTTCAGCAAAACTGACCGGAAACAGCGAAACCATCATTACGAATGTGAGAATGATACATAGAATTCGTTTCATATAACAGCTCCTCCATCATCAAATATCAGGGACAAATGTCAATTTATTATAACAGCCTTCCAATCAAAAAGCTGGATACATGTCAATTCCGCATATTTTTTGTCAAATCCGCATTTATTTCCGGAAAGACGCACTTGAAAAATATATCATCTTCAAGTAAACTGACACCGTGGTGATTATAAATGCATTTTGTATTCCATCCTGCTGTCACGCTCATCTCCAGTACTATCCAGTATTTTCTCTGGTTCTTAACCGCAGGTATCATTCTAAAGGAAAGATACCCCCGCTGGATTACAGTTCTTATCCTGACTCTTTCACTGCTTTGTGTGTTTTCTGCGACAATAACCCCGTTGCTGAGTTCTGTCCGGATTTTTTTTGGCATGCCGCTGATTATTCTCGCGATGTTGTTTTTATTTCAGGGCAAGTGGTATCTGAAGCTGTTCGTTGCTGCCTCGATTATGATCACTCTGCTGATATCTGAGTTTCTCATTATCCCCCTGTTCCCAAAAGATGTTCCGACTGCGGAGGTTCCACTCTCTGTTCAGCTGGCACTTTATTCCATTTATCTTTTCATTCAGTCTGTTCTGCTTGCCATACTGCTGCTCGCCTTCCGTATCCTGAAACAGCGTCATCAGGGAATCGCCTTTTCCAGGCAGATCATGCTATTCTTCCTGTTTCCAATAAGCCAGTATTTTGTTCTCACCGGGTGGTTTCTGAATCGGATTCCTTTTCTGAATCTGGGAACTTCTATGAACCGTTTTGCCATATTCGTACTACTGCTGGCAGACATTGCATTGCCAGTCTCGATCTTGGCAACATCCCGTTCCGCCGCACTCAAAATTCAAAATGGTTTTCTACAAGCTCAGATCACCGCGGAACAGGCACATTACAGACTTCTCGTTGAGAACTATGAAAGCATCCGTCAGATGCGGCATGACATTGATAATCACCTCTATACCATCAAAGCGCTGCTCAGAGAAGGAAATACAGATGAAGCCGCCCATTATGCGCAGGAAATCTACCTGGCAAATGTGGATTGTTCTTCCTTTGATGACGAAGCTAATCCAAAGCTTTGACCGTTTTCAATCCTCCGACTATCATTTACGTTACGGTGGTTCATCTATGAACTTTGTATATCATCCCGCGATCACACTGACAATCAGCACCATACAGTTTGTTCTCTGGTTCATTGCTGCGGCCCTGATCCTCCCGGAGAAGTATTCCCGTCGGACCACAGTCATCGGGCTGCTGATTTCTGTCGGCCTTTTTTATGTCATTCCTTTTCTGCCCGCGCTCCATCCCCTCCGGGTGATCTCCGGTCTGATTCTCGTATCCGTTACCGTTCAGGTTTTCTTTCAAGGCAAATGGTATTTTAAACTGCTCGTTTCCTCCCTGATCCTTGTCGTGATGGCGCTCTCCGAAGGTCTGATGATTCCTCTCACGCCAAGGAATCTCCCCGCGGATGAGATTTCCTTCTCCAACCAGCTTACGCTCAACCTGATCTATCTTTTTATTCATGTCGTCTTACTGACCGCTATGGTTGTCTGTGTTCGATATATTCAGAAGCGCAGCCGGGGCGAGGTGTTTAATCGGCAGATTTTCCTCTTTCTCCTGTTCCCGATCAGCCAGTACTTTGCTTTCGCGGGATGGTTTATCCAGGAGCCTCCGTACATCAATGTCGGCGCCGGTTTCGCGTTTACTGGTGTTTTACTCTTCCTTGCCGCCGATGTCGGTCTTTACTTTGCCATGTCTGCTGTGTCCCGCACAACCGCTTTGAGAGTGCAAAATGAGCTCCTGCAGACCCAGGTTGTTGCGGAGCAGGAGCATTATGCTTCTCTCGCTGAAAACTACGAAGACATCCGTCGGATGCGGCATGATATCGATAACCATCTCTATACGATCAGAGCTCTGCTCACAGACGGAAATGTGGAAGAGGCTTCTCGATATGCGGACGAGATTTATCGCTCTGAGCTTTTTGCTGTGCATCAGTTTTCAGGATGTGAAAATACCGTCGTTGCCAGCTTTCTGCTGCACAAACAGAAGGAGTTCTCTGACCGGTCTGTCACCCTTGATGCAGAGGTATCTCTCCCTGCTCATCTGAAGATCTCGAATCTTGATTTAATTTGTGCACTTGGGAATCTTCTGGACAATGCCGGAGAAGCATGTTCTTCTATTCCGGGCGCTGTTGTCCACCTTCAGGTACAGTTTCTCTCTCCCTATCTTCAGATTATGGTCAGCAATCCTTTTGCCGCTGCGGCCTCTCCCAAACAGCGCCGAATTCCGGAACTCTCCCGCGGGATCGGGACAGAGATTCTTACCAGGCTCGCCAATCGTTATGACGGACACTACGAATCGTCGCAGGCAGAAGGTGTCTATACTGCCAGACTGTACCTGAAAGACTTTTACCCCGATGAATCTGATTTCTCCGCAGGTGGTTGAATCATGCTGAAGATTGCAATATGTGATGACAATCCGGAACACTTGGAATACACT
>CADBRO010000119.1 GCA_902797075.1 uncultured Lachnospiraceae bacterium | reverse complement strand
GATTCCGCAGACAGATCCGAGGTTGAAGCTGATCTTACGTCCCTGAAGGACATCATCGCAAAGCATCCGGATGCATCCGCACCGCTTACAGATGCCGACATCGACGAGATCAAGGCTGCCAAGGAAAAACTCCTCGGAAGCGCCCAGAAGCTCTTCGCTAAGATGTATGAGCAGACACAGGGCGCCGGCGGCCCGCAGGGCGGCTTCGGCGAAGGCCCGCAGGCAGGCGGAAGCACACCGAAGGATGACGATGTGGTTGACGCTGATTATCGCGAGGTCTGATGCTTCTGAAACAAAATGATACATGAAAATACGGCTGGCTGTCGCAGATTAAGAGCTTGGCTCTCAATCTGCGGCAGCCGCTTGGCGCACGCATAACAGGTGGATTATGGCAGAAAAAAGAGATTATTACGAGGTTCTCGGAGTCGGTAAAAACGCAAGCGACGACGAGCTGAAAAAAGCGTACCGGAAACTCGCGAAAAAGTATCATCCCGACATGAACCCGGGAGACCAGGACGCCGCGGAAAAATTCAAGGAGGCTTCAGAGGCGTATTCGGTTCTGAGCGACCATGACAAGAGAGCGCAGTACGATCAGTTCGGTCATGCGGCTTTTGAGCAGGGCGGCGGCTTCGGCGGTTTTGATTTCAACTCCGCGAACATGGGCGATATTTTCGGTGATATATTCGGAGATCTCTTTGGCGGCGGCGCATCCTCGAGAAGAAATTCCAACGGGCCGATGCGCGGCGCGAATGTCAGGACATCCGTTAACATCACATTTGAAGAGGCTGTTTTCGGCTGCACCAAGCAGATTGAGCTGAACCTGAGAGAACCTTGTCCCACCTGCAGCGGAAGCGGCGCAAAGCCCGGCACAACCCCGCAGACCTGTTCGAAATGCCGCGGAACCGGCAGGATCGTCACAACGCAGCGCTCTATCTTCGGTATGATGCAGACAGAAAATGTCTGTCCGGACTGCCGCGGATCGGGAAAGATCATTAAGGAGAAATGCCCGGACTGCCGTGGAACAGGATATATCACGCGCAGAACGAAGCTTAACGTGGATATCGTTGCCGGTATCGACAACGGTATGTCTGTACGCATCCGCGACAAGGGCGAACCGGGCGTGAACGGAGGCCCGCGCGGCGATCTTCTGGTAGAGGTAAGGGTAGCAAGGCATCCGGTGTTCATGAGAGACGACATGGACATCTATTCAACCGTACCCATCAGCTTCCCTGTAGCGGCGCTCGGCGGAAAAATCCGCATCAAGACGGTCGACGGAGAAGTCGAATACGACGTCAAGGCCGGCACCCAGACAGATACCAGAATCCGCCTGAAGGGCAAGGGAGTTCCTTCGGTCCACGATAAGAACCGCAGGGGCGACCATTATGTGACGCTCGTGGTACAGGTTCCGACCAAGCTGTCCAGAGAACAGAAGCAGACGCTGAAAGCTTACGCGAAAGCATCGGGCGACGAGGTCAAATAAGCGCTATGGAATGGACAAAATACACAATCCACACGAAAGAGGAAGCGGAAGAGGCCGTAATTTCCGTTTTGATGAATTTCGGCATCACAGGCGTCGAGATTGAGGATAAAAAGCCGGTAACTCCCGAGGAGAGCGGCGGCCTTTTCGGCGATGTCGTGCCGGAAATGCCGGAAGACGATCACAAGGCAGCGATCTCATTTTATCTGGAAGATACGGAAAATGGCGATAACACCGGCCTGATCGGGCAGATCAGGGAGGCTCTTCGGGAAATGCGCTCCTTCACGGATATCGGAGAGGCGGATATTACCGAGTCGAGAACCGCGGAAGAAGACTGGATCAATAACTGGAAACAATACTTCCACAGCTTCATGGTGGATGATATCCTGATTGAACCCACATGGGAAGCCGGAAATGAGGATACGGACGCCTCGCTTGTGATTCATATTGATCCGGGAACGGCGTTCGGAACAGGAGCCCACGAATCGACGCAGCTGGCGATCCGGGGCCTCAGAAAGTATATAAAGCAGGGAGACCGTTTTCTTGACGTAGGTACCGGAAGCGGCATTCTGGGAATCATCGCCCTGAAAAGCGGCGCAGAATATGTCTTCGGAACAGATCTTGACGAGAACGTCCTTCCCGCGGTCCGGGATAATCTCGCGGCCAACGGCGTTCCGGAGGACAGCTTTGACATCGTCCTCGGAAATATCGCGGACAATGAAGATGTGAAGCGGCAGGCCGGATATGGCTGTTATGATATCGCTGCCGCCAATATCATCGCGGAGATTCTGGTGGATATCACTCCGGCGGTCTCCGCACATCTGAAACGAGGAGGCGTCTATATTACCTCCGGAATCCTTACGGAGAAGGAAAACCTTGTTCTTGAAGCCGCGAAAACCGCGGGCTTTCAGGTTCTTGAGATAAACCGGATGGGGGAATGGTCCGGAATTGTATTCCGTAAGCTGTAAATATCAGCTGTAACGGACCTCCATCAGGGTGAGCCCTTTGGCGGGAGCGGTCGGACCCGCAAGACGCCTGCTTCTGGCCTCAAGAAGAATATTCATCGTTTCGGGATCACGCCGTCCTTCGCCCACTTCGATCAGCGTTCCGACCATGATCCGGATCATATACTGCAGAAATCCATCGCCGACAAAGCCGATATCAATTCCGTCGTCAGTTTCCGTGATGCGGATGGTTCGGATTGTTCGCACGGTGGATTTATTCATGCGGGGATTTCCGCAGAAGCTTCTGAAATCATGCGTTCCGATCAGCTGAAGCGTCGCCAGCTTCATCGCCCCGATATCCAGAGGACCGCCGCGGTACTCGTAGACATACTTCCGGTCGAATACATGGGCGGCCTTGTTGGTGCCGATGCGGTAGAGGTAGTATTTCTCGGAGGCATTGTAGCGGCTGTGAAAACGGGGTGCGGCGACGGTAAGCTCGGTGACCCCGATGTCGTCCGGAAGATAACTGTTCAGGTAATCCATGATTTCGGAGGGCTGCATGGTTGTATCCAGACGAAACTGGGCGATCTGTCCCTTCGCGTGTACGCCTGCGTCGGTGCGTCCCGCACCGTGCACGTCCACCGGGGAATTGACCATTCTTGAAAGAATCGTCTCGAGCTTGTTCTGAATCGTATTGTCCGTATCACCCTGCTTCTGCCAGCCGTTGTAGCGCGTGCCGTCGTACTGCACCTTCATGCGGTAGTTGCTTTCCATAGTACTTCGCCTCCGGTTATATGCGTATTCCTGCTGATATTTTATCACAAGGCGCAAAAAGTATGTTAGAATATCGAAATTATGAGAGAAATATATCTGGATAATTCAGCGACAACAAAACCATCTGCGGAAGTCATCGACATCGTCGTCAAAACAATGACAGAGGATTACGGAAATCCTTCTTCTCTTCACAGGAAAGGGCTCGAGGCCGAGCGGTATATGAGAGAAGCCCGCGCACAGATCGCCGGAACGCTTAAGGCAAAGGAAAGCGAGATTTTCTTTACCTCCGGCGGAACGGAATCCAACAACTGGGCGATTATCGGCGCAGCCCTGGCAGCCCGCCGCCGGGGCACGCATATCCTGACTACCTGGATGGAGCATCCCGCGGTTGCGGAACCGGTGCGTTTTCTTGAAAAAATGGGATTTACCTGCGAGAGAATTCCTGTCAGCAAAGAAGGACTGCCGGACCTGGAAGCGCTTCAGGGCATGCTGAGAAAAGATACGGTTCTTGTGTCAGCCATGTATGTAAACAATGAGATCGGATCAGTATCGCCCGTCGCGAAAATGGCGGAAATGGTGCACCGCGAGGCTCCTGACGCACTGTTCCACGTCGACGCCGTCCAGGCGTATTCGAAATACCGGATCTGCCCGTCGAAGCTCGGGATCGATCTTCTTTCGGCCAGCGGACATAAATTCCACGGACCTAAGGGAACCGGTTTTCTCTATATCCGCGAGGGCGCCCGCATCCTTCCGATTATTTACGGCGGAGGGCAGCAAAAAGGCATGAGGTCCGGAACGGACAATGTCCCGGGTATCGCGGGAATGGGACTTGCGGCTGCCAGGGCCTACGAGAATTTTGATGAAAAAATCAGCAGCATACGGGAACTTCGAAGACGTCTTGAAGCGGGGCTTCGCGGTCTTCCCGGCGTCGTGATCCACGGCCCGTCGGAGGAGGAACTGAAGGCGCCGCACATTGTAAATGCCGCATTTATCGGCGTCGGCTCGGAGGTTCTGCTCCATGTTCTTGAGGAGTCGGGAATCTATATTTCGGCCGGCTCTGCGTGTTCTACCCATAAAAGAGCTGCTTCGCCGACTCTTTCCGCTATATCGGCTCCGCCGGAAGAGACCACATCTTCCGTGCGCTTCAGCTTGTCGGAAGAGAATACCGGGGAGGAGATCGACACGGTTCTTAAGACTCTTAGGGAGGTGCTTCCGCGCCTTCGAAAGTACAGAGCCAGATAATCATCATACAGGAGATTGCGATGTATAACACATACCTGATCAAATACGGCGAGATTGGCCTTAAAGGAAGCAACAGACATGTATTCGAGGATGCGCTGGCAAAGCAGATCATGAGAGCTTTACGCCGCATTTCCGGCGAATTCAGCGTCCGGAAGGAACGCGGAAGAGTTTATGTAAACTGCGCAGGCGACTGGGACGAGGAAGAAACCGTCTCGGCACTTGCCCATGTATTCGGAATCGTCGGAATCTGTCCGGTGTATGAATTCCCTGCCGGCAGCTACGAGGAGCTGGAACAGCATATGCTTGAGTACGTGGCGGGCGAGTATGCGGGTTCCCATGCGTCCTTCAAGGTTAAAGCAAAGCGGGTGGACAAGGAGTTTCCGAAGAATTCCATGGAGGTTTCCGCAGATCTGGGCGGAGCGATCCTTACGCATTTTCCTGACATGCGGGTCGACGTGCATAATCCGGAAATTCTTTTCGACGTCGAGATCAGGGACAGGACCTATATCTATTCGAAAGTCATTCCGGGTCCCGGCGGAATGCCCGTCGGTTCAAACGGAAGCGCAATGCTCTGCCTTTCGGGCGGTATCGACAGTCCGGTTGCCGGATGGATGATCGCGAAGCGCGGTGTAACGATTGATGCGGTTTATTTCCACGCTCCGCCCTACACGTCCGACAGAGCGAAGGAGAAGGTCGTGGACCTGGCGAAGAAAGTCGCCGAGTATGCGGGCCCCATCAGGCTCAGAGTCGTCAATTTCACGGACATTCAGCTGGCGATCTATGATAACTGTCCTCACGAGGAACTGACGATCATCATGCGCCGATACATGATGCGGATCGCAGAGCATTTTGCAAAAAAGAACGGAAATCTGGGAATCATAACGGGAGAAAGCATCGGCCAGGTCGCAAGCCAGACGATGCAGTCGCTGATTACGACCAATGCGGTCTGTGAAATGCCCGTTTACCGTCCGCTGATCGGGTTTGACAAGAGCGAGATTGTCGAAATTGCGCAGAAGATCGGAACCTATGAGACGTCGATTCTGCCTTTCGAAGACTGCTGCACGATCTTTGTGGCGAAGCACCCGGTGACGAAGCCGATTCCGGAAATCATCGAGCGGTCGGAAGGAAAACTGAAGGGAATGATCGAAGAGCTTGTAGCGGCAGCAATTGATACCGCGGAGCTCATAAAGGTCGAGTAAAAAATCAGGCTTTCATTTTCGAATGAAAGCCTGATATCAGTATTGCGGAAAATGAATCGGTCTGCGGTGCGCGAAAAGCGCTTACTGGACAAGGTAAGGCGTAATAACCTCCATGACCTCGGTAAGGCCGCTGCCGTCCGCATGGATATTGAGGTCGATCGGTTTTGAAAGATCGAGGCTGAAGATGCCCATGATGGATTTGGCATCGATCACGTATCTTCCGGAAACCAGATCAAAATCAAAATCAAAACGGTTGATGTCATTTACGAAGGTTTTAACCTTGTCTATGGAATTCAACGATACTTTAACTGTTTTCATAATTTTCCTCCATCACGGTTACTCTCTTAAAGCATAGCTTGAAAGGTATTTCAAGTCAAGTATCAAAAGGGCAGGTAAAATGACATGGGACGTTTAAAAGCCGCGTTTCACACCCTTGGCTGCAAGGTAAATTCATACGAAACGGAAGCAATGGCGGAGCTGCTGAAAAATGCCGGCTATGAAATCGTTCCGTTTGCCCCCGGCGCGGACGTATATATTATCAATACCTGTACGGTTACCGCCATCGCCGATAAGAAATCCAGGCAGATGCTTCACAGGGCAAAGGAAATGAATCCGGGCGCGGTGGTGTGCGCCGTCGGATGCTACGCGGAGGACTCAGCCGGGCTTTTAAAAAAAGATGGCTCAGTGGACCTGATTATAGGAAATGCCATGAAATCGTCTCTTCCGGATATTCTGGCAGCCCATTTTGACGGGAGCGCCGTTAAGCCCGAAAATTATCCGGTGGCGTCCGTGAAGGAGTATGACGGACTTTCCATATCGACCACAGAAGACAGAACCAGGGCGTCGATCAAGATTCAGGACGGCTGCAACCAGTTCTGTACCTACTGCATGATTCCGTATGTGAGGGGGCGTGTGCGGAGCAGGAAGGAAGAAGAGGTGATCGCGGAGGCTGCCCGGCTTGCCTCGGAGGGCTTCAGGGAAGTGGTTCTTACGGGAATTCATATCAGCTCCTACGGACTCGATTTTGACTATCCGGGTGAAAACCGCCAGACGCCGATGGCATCGGAGGCCAAGTCCAACAGCCGCCTGATCCGGCTGATTGAAAAGACGGCGGCGATCCCGGGGATCCGGAGAGTCCGGCTGGGCTCCCTTGAACCGGGAATCGTGACGCCCGGATTCATCGAATCGCTCTCCGGAATACCGGAATTCTGTCCTCATTTCCACCTGTCGCTTCAGAGCGGCAGTGATACGGTGCTTTCGAGAATGAACCGCAGGTACAGAAGAGACGACTACAGAAGCATCTGTAAGCTCATCCGGTCCCGTTTTCCGGATGCCGCGATTACGACGGATATCATTACCGGATTTCCGGGGGAAACGGACGCCGAGTTTGAGGAGACGATGCAGTTCGCAGAGGAGATCCGTTTTTCGAGAATCCACGTATTTAAGTATTCGCGGAGGAAGGGGACTAAGGCGGCGGACTTTCCCGGACAGGTTCCGGAGCGGATTAAGAAAGAACGGAGCGACAGGCTGATCGGTCTCGGGAGGACTCTGTCCGTGCGGTACGCGGAACGTTTCCTGGGACGTGAGACGGAGGTCCTCTTTGAAGAGGAAACCGGGACGAAAGGGGAATTCCGGGGATGTACGCGTGAGTATGTGGAGGTTCTCTCTGTTTCGGAAGAGAACCTTAAGGGGAGCATCAGAACCTGCCTGATTACCCGGATCTGCCCGGACGGCACGGCTGTCGGATGTGCCGGTTCCGAAAAAACGATTGAATATCAGGCGGATACGGAGTAAAATAAAATGTACTTGTGAAAATGGATGATCTTGACCAGCGTCAGGCAGCTGTGAGCGCTGCCGCGAAGGAGTGAATCTGATATGGCAAATAATCTTGGTAATACTCAATACTTCAGTGTAAAATCCGAACCGGAAATCCGTGTCAAGGACGTCATCAGCACAGTCTACAGTGCGATGGCTGAAAAAGGATACAATCCGGTCAACCAGATTGTGGGCTATATCATGTCCGGAGACCCGACATATATCACGAATTACAAGGGTGCCCGCAGCATGATTATGAAGGTCGAGCGGGACGAGCTGGTTGAGGAACTCCTTAAGGAATACATAAGGAACAGGTCCTGGAGTGACTGAAGGCCGGAGAATACTCGCGCTTGATTACGGATCCAGAACAGTCGGAACAGCCGTGTGCGATCCGTTTCACATCACGGTGACCGAACTGGAGATCATACGCAGAGACAATGAGAATCATTTGAGGAAGACACTGAGGAGAATCGAAGAGCTGGTACGGGAGCACGGGGCGGAGGAAATCGTGCTGGGGTATCCTCTCAACATGGACGGATCGGAAGGCGAACGTGCGGAGAAAACACGGGAGTTCAGGGATATGCTCGTGTCCCGGCTGGACATACCGGTAATTCTTCACGATGAAAGACTGACGACCGTTGAGGCCGAGGAACTGATGGCCGAAAGAGGCATCAGGAGGGAAGAGTTCGGCCGGTATGTGGATATGGTCGCCGCAGGCGTGATTCTCCGCGATTATCTGGGAGCGCAAGACGGCGGAAGACGTAAAGAATAAGAAAACAGGTAAATGGATACTATTATACTGACGGCCGACGACGGCACGGAAAACGAATTTTTTATTGAGGAGCAGACGCGCATAGGCGGAACGGATTATCTTCTGGTCGCGGATGCGGCGGAAGGCGACGCGAATGCTCTCATTTTAAAAGATATCTCTGAAGAAAATGACAGCGAAGCGTGTTACGTTCCCGTGGACGACGAGGACGAGCTCGCGGCGGTTCTGAAAATTTTCGAAGAGATGCTTGACGATACCGATATCCGGATGTAACGGAAACGTCCGGATATTGTTTTGTGCCGTTTTCGGCCCTTTTTATTGAAAGGAGATTTGTTTGAAGGAACAATTAAACAGTGAGAAGCTGAGAATCATTCCCCTCGGAGGACTTGAACAGATCGGAATGAATATCACGGCGATTGAATACGGGGACAGCATCGTAGTTGTTGACTGCGGACTTGCCTTCCCCGAAGATGATATGCTCGGAATTGACTTCGTGATCCCGGATGTCACCTATCTGGTCGAGAACTACAGTAAGGTAAAGGGATTTGTGATTACGCACGGTCATGAAGATCATATCGGGGCCATTCCTTATGTCTTTAAGAAACTGAATGTGCCCATTTATTCCACGAAGCTGACCATGACGCTGATCGAGAAAAAGCTTGAGGAGCATGATCTTCTGAAGGCGGTCAAGCGGAAGGTGGTCAAGTACGGGCAGTCGATTAATCTCGGCGATTTCAGAATCGAGTTCATCCGCACAAACCACAGTATTCAGGACGCGGCGGCACTGGCGATCTATTCGCCCGCCGGTATCGTGGTCCACACAGGGGATTTCAAGGTCGACTATACGCCGGTATTCGGAGACGCGATTGATCTTCAGCGCTTCGCCGAGATCGGACGGAAAGGCGTACTCGCGCTCATGTGCGACAGCACGAACGCGGACCGCCCCGGATTTACCATGTCCGAAAGAACGGTTGGGGCCGTATTTGACAGGATTTTTGCCGAGCATCAGTCGCAGAGACTGATTATCGCAACTTTCGCTTCGAACGTGGACCGTGTCCAGCAGATTATTAACACGGCCGCAAAATACGGAAGGAAGGTATGTCTCGAGGGCCGTTCCATGGTCAATGTCATCGGCACAGCGGTTGAACTCGGCTATATCGACGATTCCTCGAATACGCTGATTGAGGCGGATGATCTTGGCCGCTATCCGGTAGAGAAGGTGGTTCTCGTAACAACGGGAAGCCAGGGCGAGTCGATGGCAGCGCTTTCCCGGATGGCCGCGAATATTCACAAGAAAGTAAAGATCATACCCGGCGACGTCATCGTATTTTCTTCCCATCCGATTCCCGGAAATGAAAAAGCGGTGTCCAATGTCATCAACGAGCTTTCCGAGATCGGGGCGGAGGTCATTTTCCAGGATGCGCATGTTTCCGGACATGCATGTCAGGAGGATATCAAACTGATCTATACGCTCGTGAAGCCGAAATACGCGATACCGGTTCACGGAGAACGGAGACATCTTCAGGCGCAGGTACAGCTGGCCGAATCCCTGGGCATACCGAAGGAGAATATTCTGCTTCTTCATACCGGCGATGTGCTTGAGCTGTGTGACGAATCGGCGAGGATTATCGGCAAGGTCCCGACGGGAGGCATCCTCGTGGACGGACTCGGCGTGGGTGACGTGGGCAACATCGTAATTCGCGACAGGCAGAGACTTGCGGAGGACGGAATTATTATCGTTGTCATGACCCTGGAAAAATACAGCAATCAGCTGCTTTCGGGGCCGGATATCGTATCCAGAGGTTTTGTCTACGTGCGCGAGTCTGAAGACCTGATCGAGGAGGCGACGCAGACGGTCACCGATGCGGTGGAAAACTGTCTGGCCGGGAATATTACCGACTGGTCCAGGATTAAGGCCGACGTGAAAGATGTACTGAGTGATTTCGTCTGGAAAAGGACACAGCGCAGACCGATGATTCTTCCGATTATTATGGAAGCATCCGTCTGAGACGCGGGGGAGTTATGGGCAAAACTATCAGCGGCAGTGTGCTGGATCTGATTGATTCCATCAGAAACAGCGATGACTACAGAGAATACACAAGATGCGAAGCGGTACTGAGAAAGTATCCCGGTATGTTGGAGCAAATCATGGATCTGCGGAAGCAGACGATTGAGCTGTACCACATGGAGGATGAGGAAGCCCTGATGAGAGGTACGGAGGAGCTTGACCGGAAGTACGAAGAAATTCAGAAAATCCCGGAGGTTAATTCGTTTCTTGAGGCCGAGGAAGCAATTCTGCGGATCCTCCAGGATATCAGTACCAGAGTTACCGACGCGCTGAACCTGATCACGCCGGATATCTGACAGGCCGGACACATTTATGAATGAATTGAGACAGGCTGTATTTATTGACAGCTTATATCACGGGAGCACGGAGACGCTCGATCGGATCGAAAGGGAAGCGGTTGCGGGTGGAGTCCCCATTATCCGAAAAGGCACTCAGAGCGCTCTTCGTATGCTTCTGGAACTGAAAAAGCCGGAGACGGTTCTTGAGATCGGAACCGCCGTCGGCTTTTCTGCCGTTTTTTTCTGCACCTGGTCCGACGCGAAAATAACGACGATCGAGCAGTACGCAAAGAGAATTCCTCTTGCGGAGCAGAATTTCAGAGATTCCGGTTTTTCAGACCGGATTACCTTTTTGAAGGGAGATGCGGGAAGAATACTTCCGACGCTCCGGGATACCTATGATTTCATCTTCATGGACGCCGCAAAGGGACAGTATCCGGCGTTTCTTGAGGATATCAGAAGACTCCTTAAGAGGGGAGGAATCCTGGCAGCGGACAATGTCCTTCAGGACGGAGAACTGCTGGAATCAAGATTTGCCGTGGAGCGCCGTGACAGGACAATTCACGCGAGGATGCGGGAGTATCTGCAGACAGTTTGCGATGACGATGAGTTTATAACCGCTGTTCTTCCTGTCGGGGACGGACTTGCGGTGACGGTAAGGCGGTGACATTTATGGGAAAAATACCGGAACTCCTGATACCTGCGGGAAGCCTGCCGGTTCTTAAGACCGCGGTGCGGTACGGCGCCGACGCGGTTTATATCGGCGGCGAGGTGATGAGCCTCAGGGCAAAGGCTGTCAATTTTTCTTTGGAAGATATGCAAAAAGGAATCGAATTCGCCCGCGAAAGGGGCGTGAAGGTTTATGTGACGGCCAATATCTTTGCGCATAATTCAGATCTTAAGGAGGCACGCGGCTATTTCCGCGAGCTTGCCGGCCTTGAACCTGACGCCGTACTGATCTCGGATCCCGGAATGTTCCGGATCTGCAGGTAGGAAGCGCCCGGTCTTGAGATTCATATCAGCACGCAGGCCAATACGACGAATTACGAGAGCTGTCTCTTCTGGCATTCGCTGGGAGTCCGCAGAATTGTCCTTGCGAGGGAGCTGTCCCTGGCGGAGATCCGCGGTATCCGTGACAACATTCCTTCTGACCTTGAACTGGAGACGTTCGTTCACGGCGCAATGTGCATATCATACTCAGGAAGATGCCTCCTCAGCAGCTATCTTGCGGGAAGGGACGCGAACCGGGGAGCGTGCACCCATCCGTGCAGATGGAAATACTCCGTCGTGGAGGAGACGAGACCCGGCGAATATATGCCGGTTGAGGAAAACGAACGGGGTACCTATATATTTAATTCCCGCGATCTGATGATGGTTGACAGGCTTCCGGATCTCATCGGCGCCGGAATCGACAGCCTGAAGGTTGAAGGCAGGATGAAGACGGAGCTTTACGTCGCGACCTGCGCCCGCACCTACAGGATGGCCCTTGACGACTACGCGAAGGATCCCGGACTCTATGAGGAACGGCTTCCGTTGTACAGGGAAATGATTGCCGACTGTACGACGAGAAGCTTTACGACGGGCTTCTTCTACGGAAAACCGGGAGAAAAGGACCAGATTTACGACAGCAATACATACGTGAAAAAAGCGGTCTATCTCGGCACAGTATCCGGGACGGATGAAAAAGGACTTCCGACGGTATCCCAGAAGAACCGCTTTTTCAGGGGAGATCGGATTCTGATTATGAAGCCGGACAGGGATATTGAGACGGAAGTTCTCAGCATCTTCGACGATGAAGGGAACGGTATGGAATCCGCCCCTCATCCCGGTCAGAACCTTCACCTGAAACTGGACGCTGCGGCGGAAACGGGGGATCTTCTCAAGATCCGGGTCTGATGCTTTTGCGGCGGAATCTTCCCCGTCCGATTTCTTCCGCAAGACCGGAAAATGAAAGCTCCATAAGAGCACCGGCTGCCAGCGGAACGGGAATATTCAGCTGCCCGGCGAGAACATCCGCCGAAACTTCGTCCGATCCGTGTAAACGATTCAGTATTTGACGCGCCTCTTTTGAAAGAGGCGCGTTTTCCTCTATCTGCTCCTTCATTAAGGCGTCGGACAGGGGCACATTTTTCAACGGCTTTGATAAGTTCCGGATCCCGGCGAGGCGTTCAAATTCGTATAAAAGGGCGTCAGGGGATGTAAGGATCATGGCTCCCTGATCAATCAGGCGGTTGCATCCGGCTGACAGATCGTCGCAGATCCTTCCGGGAACCGCGTAGATGGTTTTTCCCTGTTCAAGGGCGAAATCGGCAGTTATCAGTGAGCCGGAGCGCTCCCTTGCCTCGACGATGACCACGATGTCGGAAAGAGCGCTGATAATCCGGTTCCTCGACGGAAAGTAGGGACCGAGCGGCCTCACCCCCGCCTCGTGCTCCGAAAGAATTCCTCCGCCGGACAGCCTTATTCTGTCATAAAGGTCGGCGTTTGTCCTCGGATAGCAGACGTCCGGACCGGAAGCCAGGACCGCGTAGGTGAGTCCGCCCGCGTCGAGCGCGCCGCTCTGCGCGTAACCGTCGATTCCGACAGCCATACCGCTGATAACCGATATGCCGCGTCTTCCGAGAAATCTGCCGAGCTGATACGCCGTGTCTTTTCCGTACCCGCTGCACATCCTCGCGCCGACGACCGCGGCTGCAGGTACATCGTCGGGCGGGAGATTTCCAATTATATACAGCTTCTTCGGCATTGAGCCGAGTTCGCTCATCCGCCGGGGATATCCCGGCTGATCCCTCCTGATTTCATTGATCACAGTTGTCCTCATTTACACAATGCTCCTAAAACTTCCAGTATTTTTTATCAATGATGCGGTAAAAGAGCGCCTCGTTCAGATGCTCCGGGAAGATGCTGCTGCTTCCGGAAAGATCCGCAATCGTTCTTGAGACGCGTATGATCCGGTGGTAGCTTCTCGCGCTCAGATGAAGACGGTCGAAAATCCTTGAGAGCATTGATTCGGCTCCGGAGGAGAGACGGCAGAATTCAGAGACCGAGCGCGCCGGTATATCCGAGTTGAAATGAAGCGGAGTGCCGCGAAAACGCTCAGCCTGTATCGCTCTTGCGGAAGAGACCATATCGAGGATTTCCGTGGAAGAGGGATTGTCTTTTACGCCGGAGGCGAGATTTTCATAAGATACTTCCGGACAATCCGCGCACAGATCGATGCGGTCGAGGAGGGGACGGGAGATTTTTCCCATGTACCTGCTGATGTCTCCGGGAGTGCAGCGGCAGCGGTTGGTGTCGGGATAGCAGCCGCAGGGACAGGGGTTCATGGCTGCCAGCAGGAGAAAATTGGCCGGAAAGCGGAAGGTTCCGCCGGATCTGGATATCACGATTTCCCTGTCTTCAAGAGGCTGGCGGAGTATTTCGAGAGCGGAGCGGGAAAATTCAGGAAATTCATCGAGGAAGAGGACTCCCCGATGTGCAAGGGTGATTTCACCGGGAACCGGTATTTTTCCGCCGCCGGCGAGAGCTTGCGGCGTGATGGTGTGGTGGGGATGCCTAAAGGGACGCTCCCGGATGACAGGATCATTTTCGGGAAGAAGACCTGCGATGCTGTAGATTCTTGCGATTTCAAGGCTTTCTTCTTCGGTCAGTGCCGGAAGAACTCCGGGAACGCGGCTTGCAATCATCGTTTTTCCGGAACCGGGAGGACCGATGAGCAGAAGGTTGTGGAAGCCGGCGACGGAAATTACAGCCGCGCGCACGGCGGAATTCTGTCCGTGGATATCACTCATGCAGAGGTTTCTGTGCAAGAAGCCCGATCCGGAGACGGCGCTTCCTGAGATTCTTAAGTAAGAAGATTCCGGCAGATCCTCCGGCTGTGCTCCGGGCGCCCGTTCGGGAATTACATTTTCTTTTAAATAGCGGACCGCCTCGGCGAGGGAAGACAGACCTATGACATGTATTCCCGCTACCGTGCGGGCCTCGGGTTCATTTGCCCGGGGAACCATGATGGCGGGCAGATTAAGATCTTTTGCTTTTGCGGTAATCGGAAGAACCCCTCTTACGGGCTTCAGCTCGCCGCTCAGCGACAGCTCGCCGACAACCATCAGATTTTTCAGTCTTTCGTGGGGAATGATTCCCGCCGAAGCGAGTACGGAAAGAGCGATGGGAAGGTCAAAGCGGGAACCGCTTTTCGGAACATCCGCAGGAGAAAGATTCACCGTAATCCGCTTTGGAGGAAGCGAGATATCCGAATTCCGGAATGATGCTTTCACCCGGTTTTCAGCTTCTTTTACCTGGGAAGAGAGACAGCCGACCATGATGAACTGGGGGAGGCCGTCGCTTACGTCGGATTCAACAAATATGGGCAGCACACTGAGACCGTACACTGCCGCAGACAGTACACGATAGAACATGTTTGACTCACTTTCATATTTTTTACTGGGAATTAAGGGAAAAACACGAACCGGCGGTGAAAACCGGAATAAGAAGAGCAGGTCAGAGAATGAGGATTTGCTGAATATGGAACCTGAAACTGGGTTAATTATAGTACATACGCCTCAGGCGGTGCAATATTTTTCTCTTGCGGGAATATTTCTTTTGCTGTATATTCAAACATGCCGCAGCAATATCTTGCAGTTGCGGATTTTTTATTACCAGAGGTAAGGAACGTGGCTAAGAATCTAGTGATCGTCGAATCACCGGCGAAGGTTAAAACAATAAAGAAATTTCTCGGCTCGAATTATGAGGTGGAAGCATCCATGGGACATGTACGGGATCTGCCCAAAAGCCAGCTGGGAATCGATGTTGATAACGACTTTGAGCCGAAGTATATCACGATAAGGGGCAAGGGAGATCTGCTTGCCAAGCTGAGAAAGGCGGCAAAAAGCGCGGATCACGTTTATCTTGCGACTGACCCTGACCGTGAGGGAGAGGCGATTTCATGGCATCTGATTGCTGCGCTGAAGCTGGACAGCGATAAGATCCGGCGGATTACATTTAATGAGATAACGAAGAACGCGGTGAAGACGTCGATCAAATCTGCCAGGGACATTGACATGAATCTCGTGAATGCCCAGCAGGCCCGGCGCGCGCTTGACAGGATCGTCGGCTATGAGATCAGCCCGGTGCTTTGGAAAAAGGTGAAGCGGGGGCTTTCCGCAGGCCGCGTCCAGTCGGTGGCTCTCCGCATGATTGCGAAACGGGAGAAGGAAATCGATGAGTTCATCCCGGACGAATACTGGACCCTTGAAGCGGACCTGGCGATTCCCGGCAGAAAGAAAACCGTCAGAGCAAAATTTTCCGGCACGGACCGGAAGATAACGATCCATACGAAAGCAGAACTGGACGATATCGTCAGTTCCTTATCCGATGCGAAATACGTCGTGTCGGATATAAAGACGGGGGAAAGAAAAAAGAAAGCGCCGCTGCCCTTTACAACCAGTACGCTGCAGCAGGATGCGGCAAACCTGCTGGGCTTTTCCACATCGAAGACGATGAGAATCGCGCAGCAGCTCTACGAGGGCGTCGATATTAAGGGGGAAGGCACTGTAGGCGTCATCACGTACCTCCGTACGGACTCGACGCGCGTAGCCCTGGAAGCGGACAGTGCTGCCGTGGCATATATTAAAGAAGAATTCGGCGAGCGCTATCTGGGCCACCGCACAGGCGAAAACCAGAACAAAAACGCGCAGGACGCTCACGAAGCGATCCGCCCTACGGATATCAGGAGAACTCCGGTCCTCATCAAGGATTCGCTGTCAAGGGATCAGTTCAGACTTTACCAGCTGATCTGGAAGCGCTTTACCGCAAGTCGTATGGCTCCCGCGGTCTACGATACCATGTCGGTCAGGATCAGCGCAGGACAGTGGAATTTCCAGGCTGCCGCGTCCAGCGTAAATTTTGCCGGCTTCATGGATGTCTATATGTCGGAAGAGGATGCGGGCGAAAAGGCCGGATCACTGTTCAGCGGACTTGAAAAGAACGAGGAGCTGAAGCTGGAAAAACTTCTGCCTGAGCAGCATTTTACGCAGCCGCCCGCCCACTATACCGAAGCGACGCTCGTGAGGGTGATGGAAGAAAAAGGCATCGGAAGACCGAGCACCTATGCTCCGACGATTTCGACGATCCTCGCGAGGCATTATATTACGAAAGAAAAGAAGAATCTGTATATAACCGAACTCGGAGTTGTTGTGGATGATATCATGCAGCAGGCGTTCCCGCAGATTGTGGACGAAGATTTCACCGCCACGATGGAAACGCTGCTGGACGGAGTCGCCGACGGCAGGATCGAATGGAAGACGATCATCCGGAATTTCTATCCGGATTTCGAGGAAGAGGTCACAAGGGCCCAGGAAGAACTGGAGCGGGTCACAATTGAAGACGAAGTTACTGATATCGTGTGTGAAAACTGCGGCAGGAACATGGTCATCAAATACGGCCCTCACGGAAGATTTCTCGCGTGCCCCGGCTTCCCGGAATGCAGAAATACGCATCCGTACTTTGAAAAGATCGGGGTGGCGTGTCCGCTGTGCGGCGCCGATGTCGTGCTTCGGAGAACCAGAAAGGGCAGGCTGTATTACGGATGCTCCAATAATCCTGAATGCACGTTTATGTCATGGGCCAGGCCGCTGGACAAAAAATGTCCGAAATGCGGGGAGTATATGGTGAAAAAGGGAAACAAAGAAGTCTGCTCAAACGAAAAGTGCGGTTATTCCGAGAATTGATCTGGGAAAATAGAAAATATCTGACGACTTGCATTGCATTCCGAGCCATGTTATAATATTTTTAATTATATTCGGAAATGTTTGTAATGTGATGATTTATCAAAAAGTCGCTGGACATGCATATGTATTTTCATTAGGGACAATTCCCAGCGTGCAAGCACATATCAGACGGCGCATACCCTTTGAATAGAGAGCATACACCGGCAGAAAGGAGATACCCATGAGTGTACAGCTGCTCGACAAGACGCGAAAAATTAACAAGCTGCTACATAACACCAGTACATCAAAGGTAGTGTTCAATGACATATGCAATGTTCTTGTAGAAACCCTGTCATCCAATATCCTTGTCATCAGCAAGAAAGGGAAGGTGCTCGGCGTCGGCAAGTGCAGCGGCGTCGATGAACTCAGCGAGATGATAACCGGCGAAATAGGAAGCTTCGTCGATCATCTTCTGAATGAGCGTTTTCTGGGAGTTTTGTCTACGAAGGAAAATGTTAATCTCACAACACTTGGCTTTACGGGACCGGGAGTCGATGAATACACAGCCATCATCAATCCGATCGACATCGCCGGCGAACGCCTCGGGACTGTATTCTGCTACCGTTCCGCATCCTCGTATAATATTGAGGACATCATCGTGAGCGAATACGGCACTACGGTTGTCGGACTTGAGATGATGCGGTCAGTGGATGAGGAAAATGCGGAGGAGAGCAGGAAGAGGCAGGTTGTCAAATCTGCATTTTCAACGCTTTCATTCTCAGAGCTCGAAGCGATCATCCATATCTTCGAAGAGCTCGACGGCAACGAAGGAATTCTTGTAGCAAGCAAGATCGCCGACAGGGTCGGAATCACACGGTCAGTCATTGTAAATGCTCTCAGGAAATTCGAGAGCGCCGGGGTTATTGAATCCAGATCCTCCGGTATGAAGGGAACCTACATCAAGGTTCTTAACGAGTACATCTTTGACGAGCTTGACGAGATCAAGCAGCACCGAAGCAAAAAGTAAACGACGACACACCGGATGCGGGGACGGCAGATGCCGTTCCCGCATTATTTTTGAAAGCGCCGGTTTTTCCGGCGCTTTTAATATTTCCGCTTGACATCGCAGAAAGTGAAGCGTATATTATCATTTAGATGTTAGCACTCCGAATAAATGAGTGCTAACAAATCTTAACGAAGATCGTTTTCGAAGGAGGCATTGCTTTATGAAGTTAGTACCGCTGAGCGACAGAGTAGTTCTGAAAGAAATGGAAGCGGAAGAAAAAACTGCATCCGGCATCATTCTCGCCGGCCAGGCAAAAGAGAAACCGCAGCAGGCGGAAGTGATCGCAGTGGGACCCGGCGGAGTCGTAGACGGCAAGGAAATTACGATGAACGTCAGCGTGGGCCAGAAGGTCATTTATTCAAAATATGCCGGTACGGAAGTCAAGCTTGGCGAAGAACAGTATATCGTTGTCAGACAGAATGACATTCTGGCAGTGGTTGAAGGCTGAATAGGAGGAGTATTACCATGGCAAAAGATATTAAATACGGCGTTGAAGCGAGAGAAGCGCTTCAGAGAGGCGTTGATAAACTGGCAGATGTTGTACGCGTAACACTCGGCCCCAAGGGCAGAAATGTTGTCCTTGAGAAATCCTACGGCTCACCGACCATCACAAATGACGGCGTAACCATCGCAAAAGAGATCGAGCTTGAGGACGGCTTTGAAAACATGGGCGCTCAGCTGATCAAGGAAGTCGCTTCCAAGACGAACGACGTGGCCGGCGACGGCACAACGACCGCTACGGTTCTTGCGCAGGCTATGGTTCACGAAGGAATGCGCAATCTTGCAGCCGGAGCTAACCCGATCATTCTGAAGAAGGGTATGCAGAAGGCAACGGATGCAGCGGTTAAGGAACTTATCAGAATGAGCAAGCCGGTTGACGGAAAGGCTCAGATCGCCCGTGTCGCTGCTGTTTCTTCCGGAGATGAGGAAGTCGGCGAAATGGTTGCTGACGCTATGGAGAAGGTCTCCAAAGACGGCGTCATCACGATCGAAGAATCCAAGACGATGCAGACGGAGCTGGAGCTTGTGGAAGGCATGCAGTTCGACCGCGGCTATATCTCCGCTTATATGTGCAATGACATGGAGAAGATGGAAGCCCGTCTCGACGAGCCGTTCATCCTGATCGTCGACAAGAAGATCAGCAATATCCAGGATCTTCTTCCGCTGCTTGAGCAGATCGTTAAATCCGGCTCACAGCTGCTGATTATTGCCGAGGATGTCGAGGGAGAAGCTCTTACGACCCTCATCGTCAATAAGCTCCGCGGAACATTCAACGTTGTTGCCGTTAAGTCTCCGGGCTACGGCGACAGAAGAAAAGAGATGCTGAAGGATATCGCTGTTCTTACCGGCGGCGTTGTCGTGTCCGATGAACTCGGAATGGATCTCAAGGAAATTACGATTGATCAGCTCGGACGCGCGAAAGCCGTTAAGGTTCAGAAGGAGAACACGGTTATCGTAGACGGCTACGGCGATAAGAAAGAAATCGCTGACAGAGTTGCCCAGATCAAGATGCAGATCTCCGAAACAAAATCTGATTTCGACAGAGAAAAGCTTCAGGAGCGTCTTGCGAAGCTCGCCGGCGGCGTAGCTGTCATCAGAGTCGGAGCTCCGACCGAAACCGAGATGAAGGACAAGAAATACCGTATGGAAGATGCTCTCAACGCTACCAGAGCTGCTGTTGAAGAAGGCATCATCGCGGGCGGCGGTTCCTCCTATGTACATGCAGCAGCTGCTCTTGACAGTGTGATCGAAGGCCTTGCCGGCGACGAGAAGACCGGTGCTGAGATCGTCAAG
>CADBRO010000118.1 GCA_902797075.1 uncultured Lachnospiraceae bacterium | reverse complement strand
TCTTTCGGAGGGCTGTATCGTCGTACCCGGCTGGCAGAGCTCTTCCGAAGAGGGAAGCTTTACCAACGCGCTTCTTCAGGCTCTGGCGGCGAAGTACGGATTCACCCTGGACACTCCCTTTGGCAAGCTTCCGAAGGAAGTCAGGAAAATGCTGATTTCCGGCACTGGCGGAGAGGAGGTCAAGGTTCACTACCGGGGCCAGCGGGGCGAGGGCGTCTACGACGTGGCTTTTGAGGGGCTGACGAAAAATGTGGAGAGGCGCTACAGAGAGACGGCGTCTGACTGGAGCAAGGCGGAGTATGAGAAGTTCATGCGGATTACGCCTTGCCCGGACTGCGGCGGCGAAAGGCTGAAAGCGTCCTCCAGGGCAGTGACGGTCGGAGGAAAGAATATCATCGCGATGACGGAGATGCCGGTCACGAAGCTGCTCGCATTTCTCAATAAGATGAAACTGACAAAGCATCAGCTGGCCATAGGGGAGCAGGTTTTAAAAGAAATCCGTTCCAGAGTCAGTTTTCTGATCGATGTGGGTCTCGATTACCTGACGCTCTCGAGGGCGACAGGTACCCTGTCCGGCGGGGAAGCGCAGCGGATCCGCCTGGCGACGCAGATCGGATCGGGACTCGTCGGCGTTGCCTATATCCTTGACGAACCCAGTATTGGACTCCACCAGAGGGACAATGACAAGCTGCTTGCCACGCTTCGGAACCTGAGGGATCTCGGTAATTCGCTGATTGTGGTTGAGCATGACGAGGACACGATCCGGTCCGCGGACTACGTCATCGACATCGGGCCCGGAGCCGGAGAGCACGGGGGCAGGCTTGTGGCCTGCGGAACTGCGGAGGACCTCATGAAGTGCCCCGATTCCATTACGGGACAGTACCTGAGCGGGGCAAAAAGCATCCCGGTGCCGGAAACAAGAAGAACTCCGAAGGGATGGCTGAAGGTGCGGGGAGCATCCGTAAACAATCTGAAATCGGTGGACGTGGATATTCCGACAGGGGTGTTTACATGCGTTACGGGCGTTTCCGGCTCCGGAAAAAGCTCCCTGGTCAATGAGATTGTCTATAAGCGGCTGGCCCGGGATCTTAACCGGGCTCTGGAGATTCCGGGCAGGCACAGGGAGATCTACGGAATCAATAAGCTCGACAAGGTAATCAACATCGACCAGTCGCCGATCGGAAGAACGCCGAGATCCAATCCTGCCACCTATACTGGTGTTTTCGATATGATCCGCGACCTGTTCGCCTCCACGACGGACGCTAAGATGCGCGGCTACAAGAAAGGCCGTTTCTCCTTTAACGTGAAGGGAGGAAGGTGCGAGGCCTGCCAGGGGGACGGCATAATAAAGATAGAGATGCATTTTCTTCCCGACGTTTACGTTCCCTGCGAAGTGTGCCGGGGAAAACGTTACAACAGGGAGACGCTCGATGTTCAGTATAAAGGGAAGAACATCTACGACGTTCTTAACATGACCGTAGAGGACGCCCTTGCATTTTTTGAAAAGGTTCCGAGAATACGCAATAAGATCCAGACGCTGTACGACGTGGGTCTTGGCTATATCCGGCTCGGACAGCCGTCGACGCAGCTTTCAGGCGGTGAAGCCCAGAGAATCAAGCTGGCAGCCGAGCTGTCGAGGAAATCAACGGGCAATACGGTATATATTCTCGACGAACCTACGACGGGGCTTCATTTTGAAGATGTACACAAACTGATCGATATTCTCAGAAGGCTCACCGATCAGGGAAATACGCTGATTGTCATAGAGCATAACCTCGACGTCATAAAGACGGCGGATTATATTATCGATATGGGTCCCGAGGGAGGAGACCGGGGCGGCACCGTCATCGCGAAGGGAACGCCCGAAGAGGTCGCTCTTGTACCTGAAAGCTACACGGGGTATTATATCGGCAGGATGCTTGGAAATAAGGCCGCGGGAGCCTGAAAGGGGTTTGAAATGACGTTTACGGATATTGGAATTGATATGGGAACCTCCGACATCGTTGTCTGGTACAAGGGCAAGGGTGTGATTATTCACGAACCCACGATGGTCGCCTACGACAAGGAGGATGACAGGCTGATCGCTTTCGGGGAGGAGGCGAGGCAGCTCGTGACGAGGACGCAGGGAAATGTGGTGGCGATCCGGCCGTTCAAATCCGGCGCTATTTCGGATTATTCCGTCACAGAGCGCCTGATGCGGCATTACATCCAGCTGGCTATGGGAAGGCATATGTTCAGGAAACCTTATATCAGCATGTGCATCCCCAGCGGCGTGACGGAGGTCGAGCGCCGGGCAGTGGAGGAAGCCGCCTACCAGGCCGGCGCGCGGGACGTGACGATTGTCGAGGATACCGTTGCGGCTGCGATCGGCGCCGGAATCGACATCACTAAGCCGGTGGGAAACCTGGTGGTGGACATCGGAGGGGGAACGACCGATATCGCCGTGATTTCTCTCGGCGCGCCGGTTATCTCCGACTCCCTGAAAATCGGAGGGGAAGCCTTCAACGAGATGATTACCCGCTCCGTCAGAAGAAATCACAATCTCTTCATCGACAACGAGCAGGTGGAGGAAGTCAAGATCCGCATCGGAACTGCATTCAAGAGACCGAAAGCCGAAACCATGCAGGTCAGCGGCCGGAACGTTATGACCGGACTTCCGAAAACCGTGTCGGTTACCTCCGAGGAGATCCGGGACGCCCTGCAGGATGTGACCGGAAGAATCGCGGACGCCGTTCACGGCGTGCTCGAGAAGACGCCTCCCGAACTTGCCGCGGATATTACGGTGCGGGGCATCGTGCTGACGGGAGGCGGAGCGCTGCTCGACGGACTTACGGAGCTTCTGGAGGAACGCACGGGAATCAATGTAATGGTCGCCGAAAATCCGTCGGAGTGCGTGGCTTACGGTACCGGCAGATATCTGGAGCTGATGGACCAGCTCGGCAGAATCCCGTTCTGACGCATCATGGAATCAAATTACGAAGAAAGAATCACCGGAACCGTCGATCATATCGTGTTCCGGAACGAAGAAAACGGATATACGGTGCTGGAGCTGCTCACGGAGGGGAAGGAGCTCACCTGTGTGGGGAACTTCGGAACTGTCGCCGAGGGCCAGACACTGGAGCTTTTCGGACAGTATACCGAGCATCTCGCCTACGGGAGACAGTTCAGGGTCCAAAAATCCGAGATCAAAACGCCGGATACGGAGGACGCGATCGAGCTTTATCTCGGATCCGGCGCGATTAAAGGCATCGGGCGGGCTCTCGCCGGCAGAATCGTGAAGAAATTCGGCAGGGACGCGCTGCGGATTCTTGAGGAAGAACCGGAGCGGCTCGCCGAAGTGAAGGGGATATCGGAGGCCAGGGCCAGGGAGTTCGGTATTATCGCCGCCCGGCAGGCCGGGACCAGGAAAGCCCTGATGTTTCTTGAGAAGTATGACATTTCCATGCAGCTCGGACTCCGCATTTACCGGAAATACGGGGAGGAGATGTACGGGATTCTGCAGGAGAATCCCTACAGGCTGGCGGAGGACATCGACGGCATCGGATTTATCCGTGCCGACAGAATCGCGGCGATTGCGGGAATCGGAAAGGAATCCGAATACAGACTGAGAAGCGGCATCCTTTATGTCCTGCTTTCGGCGGCGGGAGAAGGCTCCGTATTTCTCCCCGAGCAGCTTCTGATCAGCCGCGCGTCGGAGCTTCTGGAGGCGCGGGAGGAAGCTGTAGAAAATGCTCTGGACGGTCTCGCGCTTGATCACCGGATTGTATTAAAGCGGATCCCGCGCGGGATCTGTTTCCCGGATAAATACCGGGGCCTGGCGGACAAACCGGGCATTTTCGGCGAGGACGGCAGAATTGTCTACGCCGGCCGGTTCTACTACCTTGAACTCAACTGCGCGAGAATGCTTCTCGATCTGTCCGTTCCCACCGGCATCAGCCGGGAGACGGCGAAGTCCGTGATGAAAAAGCAGGCGGCGGGAGGCGGAATCGTGCTCGAAGAGGAGCAGGAAAGAGCAGTGATTACCGCCGCCATGAACGGCGTGCTGATTCTTACCGGCGGACCGGGAACCGGAAAAACCACGACAATCAACGAGATGATCCGGTGCCTGCTTGCCCTCGGAAAGAAGGTGGCGCTGGCGGCTCCGACGGGAAGAGCGGCAAAACGGATGACGGAAACCACCGGATACGAGGCGTCGACGATCCACCGCCTGCTGGAGATCAGCTCTTCCGCGGACGAGGACGCCTTTGACATCCGCTTTATGCGGAATGAGGCGAATCCCGTTGAGGCGGACGTCGTGATCGTAGATGAGATGTCCATGGTCGATATTTCTCTTATGCATTCGCTCCTTTCCGCGCTGGCGGTGGGAACGACGCTTATCCTTTCGGGGGACGTCGACCAGCTTCCGTCGGTCGGGCCCGGAGCGGTACTTCGGGATATCATCGCGTCGGAGGCATTTCCCTGTGTCAGGCTGACCCGGATTTTCCGGCAGGCGGAGTCATCCGACATCGTGGTCAACGCCCACAGAATCAACAGAGGAGAACAGATCGATCTCGGGAACCGGAGCCGGGACTTTTTCTTTTTGAAGCGGGATGATACAAACCGTATTATCAGCAACCTGATCGAGCTGATCCGGGACAAGCTGCCGCCCTACGTGCAGGCAAAACCTTCGGATATCCAGGTGCTCGCCCCGATGAAAAAGGGAGCTCTCGGCGTCGCCAGGCTGAATCTTATTCTGCAGGAATACCTGAATCCTCCTTCCGCCGATAAAGCCGAAAAGCTTTACGGCGACCGGGTTTTCCGCGTGGGAGACAAGGTGATGCAGACCAAGAATAACTACCAGCTCGGCTGGGAGGTAAGGGGAAGATTCGGAATTCCGATCGACTCCGGTGACGGCATCTTTAACGGCGACATGGGCGTAATCCGCGAGATTGACGACCGCTTCGCGCAGATGCTCATCGAATTTGACGACGGCAGGTTTGTCGATTATCCGTACCAGTCTCTGGAGGATCTGGAGCTCGCCTATGCGGTCACTATCCATAAATCCCAGGGCTCAGAGTATCCCGCAGTCCTTCTGCCCCTGCTGTCCGGACCGAGGATGCTGATGACGAGGAACCTTCTGTACACGGCGGTCACCAGGGCAAAATCCTGCGTGGTCATCCTCGGGAGCGAGGAGGCGGTGCGGGAGATGATCGAAAACCAGTCGGAACAGCTGAGATTTACGTCGCTTGATGAAAGGATCAGGGAAATTTGCGGAGAAGAACGGTCAGCGGTTTAATCGCGGATATTCTGTTTCCGGCAATCTGTCCGGTGTGCGGGGATATACCCCCGGCAGGCCTTTTGATCTGTCCGGAGTGCGCGAAGAAGCTGCCCTGGATCAGGGGCAGAAGATGCGCGAAGTGCGGGAAGGAACTGGAGGGCACAGGTCCCTTTTGCAGCGACTGCAGGGTTACCCCGCACAGTTTCAGGCAGGGCGCTTCGATCTTCCGATATGACGACGTCATAAGGAAAGCCCTTTCAAAACTGAAATATAAGGGATGCCGGGAATTCGGCGAGGTCCTCGGAGAACTCATCTCCGGTCCGGCGGGCCTTCTGATCGCCGGATGGAACCCGGACGCGGTCGTTCCGGTTCCGGTGCATCCGTCGAAGCTTAAGTCAAGAGGATATAATCAGGCAGAGGTTTTGTGGAAATGCACGGCCTCCGGATGCGGAATCCCGATGCTTCCCGGACTTCTCGAGCGCCGGAGAAAGACGGAGGCTCTTAAAAGGCTTACCAGGGAGGAGCGGCGCGAGGAGGTGGGACGCGCGTTTCATGTTCCGTCAGGTGCGAAGGTCCCGAAAAAAGTGCTTGTGGCGGATGACATCTATACCACCGGCGCCACGGCGGATGCCTGTGCGTCAGCGCTGCTTCGGGCAGGGGCTTCGGAAGTCTTTTTTATCGCCGCCGCATCAGGCGGCGGTTTGCAATAAGGTAGGCTTTATGGTAAAATGCTATGATGCACTTTACCCGGGCAGACGCCCGGCCGGAAGGGAAGAATCGTTTAATGTCCGGAAAAATCAGTCCGCTGAGACTTAAAGAGATGATCTGCCTCGCCGAGTTTGAACAGGGCGGGGGAAAGAGAGCGATCAGGATCTGCCAGTACGGCAGGTCCGGTTATATCGCGCTCAGGATGATTATCAGCTTCTTCTTTGCTGCGGCAGCGGCGGCACTCCTGGTTTTTCTGGCAGCATCCCGCGATTTGGACGGCTTTCTTCTGATGATTCAGAATGCCGATCCGAAAAGACTTCTTTCCGCGGCTGCCGTATTTTTTGTTCTGGCCGCCGCGGCTTACCTTACCGTGACTTACATGAAAGCGGATGCGGAGTACAGAAAGGCGGAGAAACAGGTCAGGATTTACGAGGAGCGTATACAGATGCTGCTCCGGTTTCCGGATGCGGAAGATCCTTCCCGTAGATGACAGAACTGGTATGCCATGCTAACAGCAGCGTTCGGAGAAAAACTGAAGAGTATCTATGCCAGATGGGCGGCTTATATTGACGCTGCAGCCCGGTTTTTGGCTGCCTTGTTTTTCTTTTTTTCCGTTTACAGGGCAACCGGTTTCTGGGGAATGATTACGCCGCCTGTACTGATTGTTGCGGCTGTCATTACCGCATGTGCGGGCACCGTGACGGTCTGCGTCACAGGCTGCGCCCTGATAATTGCAGAGGCTTTTTTCCTTTCCCCCTTCGCGGGAGCTTTTGCCGCGTGCGAGCTGCTTCTCCTCTATATACTGTTTCTCCGGCTGGTACCGGAGGATCTGGCAGCATTTCTCCTGATGGCGCCCGCATTTTCCGTGGGAGCGCCTGCGGTGGTTCCCACCGTATGCGGACTCAGGCGCGGGTGCGCTTCCGCCTTCGCGGCGGCGTCCGGAACGGCGGTATATTACCTGTTAAAGGCTTTCGATCAAGCTGTTCCGGAGATACAGGAAGCGGGAAAAAATGACTACGCGGCGGTACTGCGGGCTCTTTCGGAGCACGCCCTCGGACAGGAGGCTTTTGCCGCGTGCCTTATCACCGCCGCAGCGGTGTGCGGCGTGTATATCCTTCGGAGATGCCGGTTCCGGTATTCCTTTGAAATCGCGGCAGCTGCGGGAGGCGCCATCTGGTTCCTTCTTTTTGCCGCGGCGGGCAGACTGTTCGGAGTCGCCTTTGATCTTCCCCGGACCGCGGTGGGTGGAGCTGTTTCATCGGTCGCAGGGCTTTTGATTCAGCTGCTGTTTCTCCGGATAGATTACAGCCGGACGAGATCGCTCCGGTTTGAGGATGACGATTATTATTACTATGTGAAAGCCGTTCCCAAAATGACGGCGTTTTCGGGAAACCTGCCGCAGGCTGAATTCCCGGTATTTGATGAGATCAACGAGGAAGGCGGAAAAGGGGGACTTGGCAGCGGCGGAAACGCTGAAGGAGCCGGGACCGGCCATACGCCTGTCCATCCTGAAATAAATCAGGCCGAACTGGAAAAACGACTGGAGGATTCTCTCAGGAATCTGTGATGAGGTGATCAGGTGTCTAGTATTCTCGGACATATTCGTAATCTGATAAGCCGTCTGTATTTCCCCGCCATTCGTCCGATCGATATCGTGGAGATACTGATTATCGCGCTGCTGATCTATATCTTTATGCTGTGGATTCAGAGAACGCGGGCGTATACTCTTCTGAAAGGCATCCTGATTGTCGCGCTGTTTATCGCCGTGGCGGGAATCTTCCAGATGACGGAAATTCT
>CADBRO010000117.1 GCA_902797075.1 uncultured Lachnospiraceae bacterium | reverse complement strand
GCATTTGCCTGCACGAAGAAATGCTATCCGCAGTGCCGCAAGATGACGGGAGAGAGCCTGACCGTAAAAGAAGTATATGACGTTGTAAAGCGTGACGCCTCGTTTTATGAGGCGAGCGGCGGAGGCGTTACCATATCGGGAGGCGAACCGTTTGCACAGCCGGAATACCTGTACGCGCTGCTCAGGACACTGACGGAACGCTGGATCAACACAGCGGTCGAAACCTGCGGCTTTGCAAATCCGGAGGATTACAGGGCGATCGTCCCTTACCTTAATACCGTGTTTATGGACATCAAGCACATGGATCCCAAAAAGCACGAGGAGTGGACCGGCCAGAGCAATGAGCGGATTCTAGGGAATATCCGCCTGGTTGATGAACTGGCTGGCACATATGGATATCAGCTGTTCCTCAGGATACCGGTCATTCCGGGATTCAATGATTCAGTCAGTGATATTGAAGCTGCCGCGGTCTTTGTTTCGGAAAATCTGAAGCATGTAACCGGAATGGAGCTTCTGCCATATCACCGGCTTGGGAGAGGAAAGTACCACAGCCTTGAAAAGCCGTATGAGCTGGAGGACATCGTATCGCCGACAGACGGATATATGCAGGAACTGAATGCGGTTCTTGCGAGGCATGATATTCCTATATATCAGTTCTAATGACGGATTTAAAGAGCGCACGCGTTATTTGATCGAAGAGCAAATGGCCGTGTGCTCTTATTCAGCAAATAGGGATTTTGTTTAGGAACGGGTCTGTGATAATATCAGAAACCAAGAGGGGATAAACAGACACGAACCGGCAGATTTCCGGGGAGGAAAGGCAGTTTATGTTAAAAGTCGTTATTGCCGATGATGAGCAGCACATCAGCAAGCTTCTGAATTCACTGATCGACTGGAATGCCCTCGGCTACGAAATTGTCGGAAATGCCCGCGACGGTTACAGCGCTCTCAGACTCTGTGACGAGAAAAAACCGGATATTCTGATCACGGATATCCGTATGCCGGGACTCGGAGGAATGGAACTGATCCACGAGCTTCACAGGCTGCATCCGGAGATCAAGGTGATCATCATTACCGGCTACAGTCAGTTTGAGTATGCCCACCAGGCGCTGAGATTCGGCGTTGTGGATTATCTTCTGAAACCGATCAAAAAAGAGGAGCTGCTGCGGGCCCTGGAAGCCGGACGCGAACAGAAAGATATCTCTATGACAAAGCCAAACACGGACGGCAGTTCCGATGTAAAGCTGATGTCTATGCAGAGTATTAAGGGGAACCTTCTCCTTGACATTCTTCGTGACAGGGAGATGCTCAGGCGGTTTTCCAGGAAGGACAGAATTCCGGAGGAATACCATCTCCAGTTCCGGGGTAATTCCTGGCAGATGCTTCGGATCGAGGTAGTGCTGAACAGTGAGGAGGACTCCCTGTCGGTCCAGGCATACCTTGAGAAAAAGCTTCGGGAAATTCTGAAAGAAGAATTCAGAAATGAGAACATCGAGCTGATCATCGCGGCGCATGAGGGGAGCATCTACTGCCTCATTAATGGGAGCGCGGAGGCGCTGGAGACGATAAAGGACCATCTGCAACCCGTCAAAAACAGCCTCCTCGTCGTCAATGAGCTCTTCAAAAAGATCATCTTTACGATTGGCGTCAGCAACGTAAGCAGCAGCTTCGACGGAATCGACCGGTGCCTGGACGAATGTGCGGAGGCCGTAAGCTATAAGATTATTGCCGGAAAAAACAGGGTAATCCGCAAAAGCGATATTCCTGAGAACAAATATGACGCTGACTTTTTTACGGACGCGGAATTCAGGAAAGATTATCTTTATGCGATCGCGGAGGTGGACGAAGACGCGCTCAGGGCATCCTTCTCGGCTTTGACATCGGCGATTTACGAAAAGATTGACTATCTGGACGGTAATATCGTCAGGGAGATTTACAGAATCGTTGTCACGCTCTTTTTCACCGGGGCACAGGTCCACGGTATTCTGGAAGACGGCATAAATGCCGGCAGCCTGATGGAACGGTTCGGTTATTTCTATTCGATTACGGCTGCGTTCAACTATCTGAGCGACACATTTCTGAATCTGCTGGGAGAATACAGGGAAGAGCAGGACAACCGGAGTACAAGGCCCGTCAAAGTAGCTCAGCTTTATATCGAGGAGCACTATATGGAGCCGCTTACACTTGAAGAGATCGCCAAAGAAATCGGCCTCAATGAGTCCTATCTTTCCAGTATTTTTAAAAAGCAGGTCGGCAAGTCGCTGATTGATTACCTGACGCATGTCCGGATTCAGCATGCGAAGGAGCTGCTGATTGACCCGGAACGAAGCATCGAGGATATATCGGACGAGGTGGGCTTCAGCGATCCGAAATACTTCACGCGGCGCTTCAAAAAGTATACCGGTGTTTCACCGAGAGCATACAGGAATCTGTTTGCGTAAACGGCGGTTTTTGCTGTGACGGGGGTCGATGCGATGAAGAGGTTTCCGCTTCTCTATTACATGAACTTTGCAGTCGGATTTGCGGCGATTGCGGCAGCTATGTCGCTGCTGCAGATCATACTGTATCTGACAGGTTCCGGCATCGGAGTGCCGGTCTGGGTCTCTTTTTGTGTGCTTGTCTGCGGTGCTCTTCTGGTACTGCTCTACGTCCTCGATATTTGGCCGTCACTCCGTCTGACCAGGAAAGCTTATCTGGATTTTTCCAGCGGGAAGACGCTGGAGCTGCCGCATTCAGAAAAAGAGCATGATTTTCTCCCGGAGACAGCCGATATGCTTGGCAGGCTCGACGAGCTGATCAACCGGGAAAATCAGCTGCTTTTCGCGAACAAGCAGGCGGAATACCAGGCTCTTCAAAATCAGATCAATCCCCATTTCCTCTACAATGCCCTGGAGGCGATCCGCGGAGACGCGCTGGATCAGGGCATGGAATCACTGGCAATGACGGCTGAGGCGCTTTCGTCTTTCTTTCGCTATTCGATCTCGGATACAAACCTCCTTTCAAGCGTGGACAGCGAGCTGACCAATATACGGAATTATTTTCTGATTCAGAAGTACAGATTCGGGGACAGCCTGGATCTGGAGGTGCATTTCCTCGATGACGAGAACGATATCAGAGGACTTATGATACCGAAGCTGACTCTCCAGCCGATCGTTGAAAACAGTGTATTTCACGGAATTGAGCCTCAGGTTGGGAAAGGAACGATCTCCATCACCTTCGATCAGACTTCTGCGTTTCTTTATATCAGTATCAGGGATACGGGAATCGGAATGCCCGAAAAGGAGCTGGAGAGGCTGAACGGCACCCTGAGCATGACTCCATTTAAAACCGAGCAGGCGAAAGAGGAAGAACCTGCACCGGGCGGCCAGAAGCACACCGGAATCGCACTGAAAAATGTCGCGCAGAGGATCAAGCTTCTTTTCGGGAACGAATACGGTCTCACGGTATTCAGTACGCAGGGAGTCGGGACGAATGTCGTGATCACGCTTCCGAGGCAGGAGAGCGTCACACCTGACGGGAGGAGCTGAAGTATGTTCCCGAAATACAAAGTATGAGGGATACATACTTCGCATCCGGAAACAGTAAGCTGCAGACAGAATCTGTACACCGGGAGGTGCTGAAGACTTGAAGCATGAGGTTATGAGGTTCCAGAATGTGATGATCCGGCAGGGCAGGGTATCCGGAGGCCCTTTCTTTCTAAGGATCAACCGGGGAAAAATGTCAGGCGTCATTATAGGGGAACCCTTCGAAAAAGAACTGATTACGGATCTCTTCAGCGGCAGAAGCGAACTGGAAGGCGGATACTTCTTTTATCATGAAGAGCTGATACCGCCGGAGAGGCAGAAGAATGTGATCCGGAAAAAACTCATGCGGGAGGTCGCCATCATATCCGATGAGTCAAGGCTTTTCGAATCACTTTCGATTGTCGACAACATTTTCATTCCGGATTTTCTGATACGGACTCCTAAGCAAAAAAGAATCGCGCGAGAGCTGATGGCTTTTTTTGACCTCCGGATCCCGTTGACGGCACATGTGAGAGATCTGAGTACGCTCGAAAGAATCCAGGTTGAAATTCTTCACGCCGTGGCAAATCACCACAAGCTGATTTTCGCCGTTAATATCAACGGCCGGCTGAGAACGAGGGAGCTGCAGGAATTGTACCGCCTGTACGACGCGCTCGTCGGGATCGGTTACGCAATCTGTATGTTTGAACCGCACAGCACGATGCCGCTTGATAAGCTTGACTATGTGACGGTGGTTGAGAAAGGGAAGTGTGTCGGAGAGTATTTTCGGGGAGACATTGATTCCGGAGAGATCGCGGAGCTTGTCAACTCATACAGTGATCCGTACGGTTATACCGATCTGATCGCGCTCCGCGACAAAAAGCTGTACAGCGGCACCCGCCTTCCGATCATGGAATTTCGTCACCTCTCGTACGGGAAGCTTGCTGATCTGACGATGCAGGTGCATAAAGGAGAGCTGGTGCAGCTGTTCTGCAGGACGAGGAGCGATTACACGGCCGTCAGAAAGCTTCTGACCGGGCAGACCGCCGGATTTGAGGGCGAACTGATCATAAACGGGGACCGGATGAATTCCGCGGCGATCCTGAAGGCAGCCCGAAAATGGAAAATCGGCTGGATGGATTTCTCGCTGACTGACCGGATGCTCTTTGATAATCTGGACCTCATCGAGAATATCTGTTATCCGCTCTGCAGGAAAACCCCGCTGTTTTTTCTGAGCAGAAAGAATAGCAAAGCCGTGAGGGAATACATCATAGGCTCGGAGCTTATGATCGATCCGGACGCGGATGTGAGAACGCTGACCCAGCAGCAGGCCGTGCGCGTCGTCTTAAGTAAATGGCTGGTCTGCAAGCCGAAGCTCCTGTTTCTTTTTGTTCCCGCATCATTTGAGCGGGTCGAGCTTGATCCGGCGCTGAAGAAGATACTTCTCGAGCTGGGCATGTACGGAATACCGGTTCTGATTATATCGGAGAGGTACAAGTTGGAGGCGGATATCATAGAAACAGAGTATGTGCTGAGCGATGGACGCATCATCAGAAGAGGATGAACGATCGTACATAACATAACTAATCATAAGGAGGAAAAGCGATGATTAAACATGTGGTTCTTTTTAAACTGAAGAAGGAAAACTATGAGGAGGATCTTTCGGAAGGCGCAGCGATGCTGAAAGCACTGCCTGAAAAGATCGATACGATCTCAACCTTTGAAGTCGGATGCAATATCAGAAAGGGAGAAGAAGCATATTCACTGGCGCTTGTCAGCACCTTTGAGGATCAGGAAAAGCTTGACGCGTATGCGGTTCATCCGGAGCACAGGAAATTCGTGGAATTCATAGTTCCGAGATCTGAGAGTATCGCGGAAATGGATTATCTGGTCTGAAAACGCGGATTTATGAAGGGTATGGAACTGTCCGAGCGCTTCTTTGACAGCGTCCGGGAAGATTTTACACGGCGCTTTCCGGATGTTTCCAAAAGAGCTGCCGTGGGACTTGCCGGCGAAGGATCGGAGTGCTTCGGCTACGACGATGAGCTGTCAAAGGACCATGACTTCGGACCGCGTTTTGTGATCTGGGTTTCAGATGACGATTACAGCAGATTCGGAGAAGCAATTCAGCGCTGGTATGATCAGCTGCCCGATACATATGAGGGAATCCGGGCCGCGTTTAAAACGCCGGAAGGCCGGAGCCGTGAAGGTGTTATGACACGCCGCTCTTTCTTCCGGAGGTATACGGGATTTGACGAAGGTCCCGAAACAAATCTGGAGTGGATGTCGGTTCCGGAATCCCATCTGTCTGTCGTCACGAACGGAAAGGTTTTTACCGATCCGGACGGTGAGTTTTCGCGCATCAGGGAGCGGCTGCAGGGATTCTATC
>CADBRO010000116.1 GCA_902797075.1 uncultured Lachnospiraceae bacterium | reverse complement strand
GCTGGGCCGCTCAGGCCGCGCCGTATTCTCCGGAGTTATGGAAATGTTTGCCCGGACCGGTATCGTGATGGCTCTGGTTCCCGTTTACGGCTTTTTTGCGATCTGTCTTGCCGATCCGGCAGCATGGGTCGCCGCGGATCTTTATATCATACCGACCTGCCTTTATGTCCTTCACCGGGTCGGCAGGGAGCTCTCCGGCAAAGCCGGCGTCACGGCCGCTTAAAACTGGTCCGTCCCTCCATTATGCATTTCTATGTTGCGTCATGCAGATGATATGTAATACAATTAATTCATAACTTTTCACTCTTCTGCACTTGAAGAAACAGGTTTAAAAGAGGTATATGCCGATGGAAAAAATCCGCGCGCTGATCATCAGCGGAAAGCTTACGATCGAACATAATTACAGGGAAACCAATGACCGGATCCGCACTGTCCTTGAATCCACAGGAAGATTTGACGTAAAAGTTACTGAAGAATTCCGCGGGGCGACAAAGGAAACGCTTGACGGGTATGACCTCGTAATCTTCGATTATGACGGAAAGAATATGCCGACGGACAAGTACGTAAGAATCGGTGAGCAGGCGGAAGAAACGCTGTTCTCTTTCATCAGGGAAGGCGGCGGCTTCATGATTCATCACAGTTCCGCGATCCTGGATCCGGGACTTCCGGAGGAGTACTACAAAATCTGGGGGTATTATATCCCGGCGGAGGACTGCCGCAGAGCTCCAGTGGATGACTGGATCGCGACGATTCATCCGGGCGATCCCATCACGGACGGCCTGAATACGAGTCTTATGTGCCCGATGGACGACATTTTCGGCGGCGTCAAGAAATGCGAAGGAACGAATCCGGAAATACTGGCTACCGTTTTTGACGACCTGAAATTCTATGACGTCCCGTGGTGGCCGCCCGCACATCATCCGGTGCACATTCCCGACGGGGACAAGAGCAAGCTTCCCGGCGTAAATACGGATATTCCGCTGGCCTGGAAGAACTATTACGGAAAGGGCCGTATCTTCGGCTGCAGTATGGGACACGGGATCGACACGTTCAGGCGCTTTGATTATCTCGCGCTCCTTGTCCGCGGATGCGAATGGGCTGCCACAGGCGAGGTGACGCTTGGCAAGCCGGACAGAAGCGGCGACAACCGGCTGAGGCCCTGGCCGTTCTATGACCCCTCTGATATCATCTGACACGTCAAAGGCAAACCTCTTCGCTGCCTGCGACCGGACTTGTTGTCCGCTTTGCAAACCATCAGAGTTAAAAACCCGGCGATGCTGGAGAATCTCGAGCTTCGCCGGGTTTTCTTATGTCATTATCAATAAAATATGCCTGCTGCATCAGGTATGGATCACGGAAGGATCCGTCTTTGAAAGATCCGCACATCCCGTATACGCCATTGCCTTTGCAAGTTCATCCCTTGTTCTCAGAAGGTAGTCGCGGACGCCGTTGTCCGGGTCTTTTTTGTATGCAGCCATCAGCGGTCTTCCGATGCAGACTCCCTTCGCGCCGAGGGCGACGGCTTTAAAAGCGTCCATTCCCGTCTCGATCATGCAGTCGGCAAAGACCGGAACCTTCCCTCCTGTCAGGGAAAGTATTCCGGGGAGAATCTTAAGCGGCGGCAGCGCGAATTCAATTCGGTTATTGTGGTGGGAAAGAACCATCCCGCCAATCCCGGCCGCAAGAACCTGTTCTGCATCATAGCGGCTCAGAACGCCCTTCGCGATGACCGGAAGCGCTGTGGATCCGCAGATATCGCGAAGTTCTTCGGTCGTAAGAGCTTTCATCCGGTAACCGTCGACGATATCCGGAGATCCGTCATTTGCGAACGGATGATCAATGTCAATACCCACCGCAAGAAGTCCCAGTTTTTCCGCGTGCCGTATCTTTCGACAGATCAGTTCACGGTCTTCGTAGGGTTTTATGATCTCGATCAGCCTGACGCCGGTCGAGGACAGCATTTCTATCTCCTCCTCGTCGGCCATGCCGTACCACATCACGCATCCCGCTTCCTTTGCGCCAAGCGCGATTCCCTTTGCCATTCCCTCGGATCCCATATGGTCCAGATGGGAAAGCGCGGCAGTCATAACCGGTGAAGAAAACCGTTCCCCATAGAGTTCAAATTC
>CADBRO010000115.1 GCA_902797075.1 uncultured Lachnospiraceae bacterium | reverse complement strand
GTCCGGGTCCTGCGCAACGGGAATCCATGAATCGTGTCAGGGTGGGAACACAGCAGCACTAAGTGGAAGCTCTCGTGTGCCGCAGGGCAGCCTGGACCGAGTTTACTGTCGGGGTAACGTCTGTTGGTACCCATTCAGAGTGAGGCGCACGGATTTTTTTATTGCTTATTTCTTTTCACAGGCTTTCTTCAGCCTCTCCGTGACAACTTTCAGAGCTTTGATTCTGGCGTATTTCTTATCTACGGATTCAAGAACATACCACGGTGCGAATGTGGTATTTGTTTTCTGAAGCATCTCGTTGATCGCTTCCTCATAGAGATCCCATTTTTCCCGGTTTCTCCAGTCCTCGTCCGTAATCTTCCACTGTTTTTCCGGAGTGTTCTGTCTGTCCGTAAACCGTTCGAGCTGTGTATCCGAATCGATCTGTACCCAGAATTTAATCACTACGGCACCCCAGTCGGCAAGCTCCTTCTCAAACTCATTGATCTCGTTGTAAGCTCTCTGCCAGTCATTCTCGCTGCAGAACCCCTCCAGCCGCTCTACCATAACACGGCCGTACCAGGTCCGGTCGAAGATAGCGATGTGTCCGGTCTTCGGGAGACGGTTCCAGAATCTCCAGAGATAATGACGCGCTTTTTCGTGAGGCTCCGGGCTCGCGATCGGATTGACGATATAGCCGCGCGGATCCAGCGCACCGGTGATGCGCTTGATATTTCCGCCCTTGCCTGCGGCGTCCCAGCCCTCATATGCGATCACTACGGGGATCTTCTTTCTGTAAATCTCGTTGTGAAGCTCCATAAGTTCGCTCTGAAGGCGTTTCAGTTCCTTGTCATACCTGGAGTCCGAAATTGTCTTGTCGAGAGGAATATCCGCAAGCAGCGGCATCTGCTTAAGCCTGAATGTGTTCTGGCGGATCGGAACCGCAAGAGACGCATTTTTCAGGGCAGTGTCTATCCCCTGGTTCAGGTACTGAAGGACCTGAAGCGTGGCCCATTTTCTGTCTTTCGCATCAATAATGTACCATGGCGCGGTAGTGAGATTCGTATCCTCCAGGTACTGGCTGAAAACACCCAGGCATTCATCATAATGCCGGTTCTGCCAGAGATCCTCATCATTGACCCGCCAGCTGGTATTCTTGCTTCCGAGCAGGCTGTCAAATCTTTCTTTCTGCTCCTTCCTGCCGATATGGAAGAAGAATTTCATGACGAGATATCCGTTATCCGTCAACTGACGCTCGATCGTGTTAATGCTCCGTATTCTTTTCTTGTACTCATCCGCACCGAGCTGTCCGTGCAGCACGCCGTCGGTTACTTCCTTCATCCAGCAGGTATCAAAGAAGCGGAATTTTCCCGCCTCCGGAATCTCGATCATATACCTGTACAGGAACGGATAGCGCTGTTCTTCCGCTGTCGGCGGTTTGTCCATCGTCGCAACCTGGAAAAATCTCGGATCGATATTTTTGATCACATCTCCCAGTACGCTTCCCTTTCCTGCGGCGTCCCAGCCCTCGAAAATGACCATAACGGGCAGCTTTTTCTCTTTGATTTTCATCTGATATCCGGAAAGCTTTGCGCGTTCCTCACCGAGCCGGAGTTTCAGGGTTCCTGTGTCTGGTTTCTTCGTTTTAACAAATTCTTTCAGCATACAAACCTCCCGGTATGATCCCGTCTGCTGACCTATTGAATTGTAAAATGATCCCTCCCGGATCTTCTTCATGTTCGGGAGGGAATCCGCAATTTTATTGTTAAATTTTACCATGCGGTGTGGTTTCTTTCAATAAGGTTTTATGTAATATGACAGTCTTTATTTGCGTCTTCTTCTCTTTCTGCGTTTTCTCGACCTGCTGCCCGCACTGATCATCATGACGAGAACGATCAGAATCATAAAGAAGAAGAATACGAGAAGCGCCGGCAGCAGATGTCTGACGATAATTCCCCCGTACGACTTCACTTTATTAGATAATTCCTCTGCCGGCGCTGCGTTCCCGACCGTTTCGCCCGCATCCGCGCTCTCAATAACCGCATCCGTAACAGCGGATCCCACCGGCATTTTCTTATATTTCCAGGTCCGGAGAACCTTTCCTTCCGAGACATCCCGGGTTTCCGCTTCAAGAAGCGAGACATCGAAGCCGTCCGGCAGGTTCACCGGAACGCCATCGAGCTTGGATACGCTGAAATTGCCGAATCCGTATTCAAAGAGATCCCTTGTATCCGTATAATCCGTTTTATCAGGGCCCCGCATCGTCACGCAGATCAGCGTTCGTCCATCCCGCTCCGCCGCGGTCACAAGCGTTCTCCATGCAGCCTGCGTAAAACCGGTCTTGCCACCGATGCACTCGGAGTAGTAATATTCACTTCCCGGCTGGATAAGGGAACAGTGATTGTCATAAACCCGCTCTTCGGGATTCATATTTGTGGGAGGCACAGTGTACGATCTGGTACTGATGATTTTTCTGAACAGGTCGTTGCGAAGGCATTCGCGCATAATCAGCGCCATATCCATCGCGGTCGAATAATGGTCGCTGTCAGGCATTCCGCTCGGATTGACAAAATGGCTCCCCGTGCAGCCGATCTCTTCTGCCCTGGCATTCATCATATCAGCAAATCCGGACACGCTTCCGCCAACGTGCTTCCCCAGCTGCGTCGCTATATCATTTGCGGATTTCAGCATCATGATGTAGAGGCACTGCTCAACGGTGAATTCCTCGCCATTCACGGTTCCCGCATTCGTGCTTCCCGCCGCAGTAAGAGCGATGCCGGTCTCGTCCATCGTAACCACTTCATCGAGAGAAGCATTCTCAATTGTAATGAGAGCTGTCAGAATTTTTGTGATGCTTGCGGGATAGCGCACGGTATCCCTGTTCAGGGAATACAGGATGCCTCCGTTGTCAGCATCCATCACGACGGCGCTCGCCTCATTGATCTGGCGCATCTGAGGCCATCCCGGAATGAGGTTCGTAAGCGGCGTCGCGTCGTAACTGGTCTCCGCTCCGGGACACGCAGCCGCTGAAAGTAAAATAAGCATGACGGCAAAGGCCGGCATGCCCGCAATGATTCTCATGATTCTTTTGATAAATACCCGCATCTTATTTATACTCCCCGCCGGATTTTAAGGTCTCTTCAGCCTGTAACGCACGGTAAAGGCAATCACATTTCCCGTTTCGCCGGAAACGCTGATTTCCGCATTTTCCTGTTCCACGATCGCCTGTGCGACGGATAATCCGATTCCGCTTCCTCCGGTAGACCGGTTGCGCGAACTGTCTGCGCGGTAAAACCGCTCAAACAGTTTCGACAGGTCGCCCTCCGGAAGAGTTTCACAGTCATTTTTAATACAGATCACGGCATACTTTCCGCTTTTTTCAAGGGATGCTTCAATAAAACCGCCCTCCTTCGCGTATTTCACCGCATTTTCAAAAAGTATCGCCGAAAGTCTTAAAAAAGCATCCTTTCTTGCGTGGATCACGATCCCTTCCGTAATCCGGGTGCGGAGGCTGATGCTCCGCATTTCCGCCGCTTCCCTGAATGTACCGAGTGCGGAAAGAAGCGCTTCTCCTGCGTCGAAATCCACTGCCGGAATATCCGAGTCCTTCCCCTCGTCCATTCTCGCAAGCGTCAGCAAATTCTGAGTAAGGGAACCCAGCCGCTCCGTCTGAGAACGGATATTCCCGATCCACTTGTTGTTCCCGTAATGCAGCTCCAGGACGTCCGCATTTGCAGATATAATAGCGAGCGGCGTCTTCAGCTCATGGCCGGCGTCCGTGATAAATCGCTTTTGTCTCTCGATGTTCTGCGCGACCGGACGAATCGCTTTTCTCGACATCGTGATAATGAGGAGAAGCATCAAAACCCAGCACGCCGCACCGGTCAGCAGGGTAAGGGAAATCACCCGCACAAGATTCCGCTTCTGTTTTCTTCCGTCCAAAAAGGCAGCTGCGTATCCGCCTTCATGCAGATCCCTGGATATGCTGAACCGGTACCCATCCAATGTTCCGCCTGACTTTCCCGTCTCCACGGCACGCTCAAGAAACGCTTTTGCTTCGGATTCGGAAATGGCGCTGATATGATCAAGGTCCTGTTCAAAGATTTCCCCGTCGCTGCCGACCCTGAATGAAAAATAGTTCTCTCCGGCAAGCTCTTCATCGGGTAAAGCCTTGATATCGCGGGGCAGTTCCGGCGGTTCATCCTCTTTGCCGGAAATGCCTCCCGGTCCGTCCCCGGGTATTCCCTCATGGGAAAGACGTCCGGAATCGGACAGTACAATTCTCAGGCTTCTCCGCATTTCTTTTTCCGAAACCAGATAATTCGAAAGATTGACAACAATAAGAAAGCCGGCGATAAGAAGCGTTACCGCCAGCATGGATGTTCTGATATATTTTTTCTGGAGTTCCCTGATCATAGCAGCTTCAATCCGAAAGCATGTATCCGATGTTTCGCCTTGATATAAGTTTAACCGAAGAGCCAAGAACCTGCAGACGCTTCCGCAGCCCGGATATATATACCCGGACGGTGTTCAGATCCGCGTCGGAATCGTATCCCCAGACGCGGGTAAGCAGAGTTTCGGCGCTCAGGTATATTCCCTGATTGTTGAAGAGCAGCTCCGCAAGACGGTACTCCAGATTAGTCAGCACCTCGGAGGAACTGCCGCAGCGAAGCTGGAATGTGCCCGGATCAAGTGACAGATCTGCGAATTTCATAATATCCGGCTTCCATTCCTCCCGGCGCCGCAGCATCGCTCTCACCCTCGCCAGAAGCTCGCCCATCGCGAAAGGCTTTGACAGATAATCATCCGCGCCGAGATCCAGTCCCTCGATCCTGTCTTCAACTTCCGTCTTTGCGGTAAGAAGAAGCACGGGCGTCCGGTCGCCCCGGCTTCGGAGCTCTTTTAATACCTCAAGGCCTGATTTTCCGGGCATCATCACATCAAGGATAATACCGTCATACTTCTCCGCCGACGCGTACTCCAATGCTTCATTGCCATCATAAACCGGATCTACCGAATACTTGTGAAAGGTCAGTATATCCGTTACGGCCTCTGACATCTGCCGCTCGTCCTCTGCATAGAGAAGCTTCATCTTGCGTTCCTCATTAAAGCTCGACAACTCTCAGCATGTTCGTATTGCCTGATTTTCCGAGAGGCACCCCGGCGGCAAGCACGATCTTATCGCCCTTTTCAAAGAGATCCGTCATCCTTGCTCTTGCAATCGCTGACTCAAACAGCCGGTTCTCGTCGTCTTCCATATTGATAATCAGCGGGACGACGCCGAACATAAGATTCATCTGGCAGGCAGCTCTCACGTTCGTCGTACAGGCGATTACCTGGCAATTCGGGCGCAGCCTCGAAAGCCTCTTCGCAGTGAACCCGGAAATCGTCACTGTGACAATCGCCTTCGCACTGATCTCGTCCGCGATCATACATGCGGCGTGACAGATCGCCGCCGTAATCTCGTAATTGGTCTTTTCTTCCCCGAGCATCATTTCACGTCTGCTGCGGTAGTTGATCTCTCTTTCCGCGCGCTCGGCGATTCTTCCCATGATCTTTACTGCTTCGACCGGATACTGGCCGGCTGCGGTTTCACCGGAAAGCATGATGGCCGACGTACCGTCGTAGATTGCGTTCGCCACGTCTGTTGTCTCCGCCCTGGTCGGCCGGGGATTGTGCATCATGGAATCAAGCATCTGCGTCGCAGTAATAACGATCTTGCCTTTTTTCTGCGCGAGGGCGATGATCTGTTTCTGAATGACAGGAACATCCTCAAGCGGGACTTCGACGCCCAGATCGCCCCTGGCGACCATAACTCCGTCTACGACGTCGAGGATCTCATTGATATTCCTGACGCCCTGCATGCTCTCAATCTTTGCGATGACCGCCATATGGCTGTCGTGCCTGTCAAGGATTTTCCGCACTTCAAGGATATCCTCCGCGCTGCGCGTAAAAGAGCAGGCGATAAAATCATATCCCATCCGGCATCCGAATTCGATGTCCTTTCTGTCCTGCTCGCTGATAAATGGCATGGACAGATCCACGTCCGGAACATTCAGTCCCTTGTGGTTCGATACCGGTCCTCCGTTTTCAACGGTGCAGATAATTTCCGTCTCCCGCACCTCGTCGACAGTAAGACTGATCAGTCCGTCATCGATCAGAATATGGCTTCCGGGCGCCACGTCGTCCGGGAGCCCCGCATAGGTAATGGAGCCTATGGTCTCGTCACCCAGCACGTCTTTCGTTGTAAGCGTAAATTTCTGACCGCGCTCCAGGTTTACTTTTCCGTTCTTGAAATCGCGAAGCCTGATCTCAGGTCCCTTGGTGTCAAGGAGAGCGGCGATCGGCATATTCATAGAAATGCGGATTTTCCGCAGTCTGGAAAACTTTGCTTCATGCTCTTCGTGCGTTCCGTGCGAAAAGTTGAAACGAGCAACATTCATTCCCGCGAGAATCAGTTTTTTCAGCATTTCCTCGCTCTCACAGGCCGGTCCGATCGTGCAGATAATCTTTGTTTTCCTCATATCTGGCTCCTTTCATGAAAGATCCCTGATTTTTTCCAGTACCCGTTCTCCTTCTTCGTCCTCCAGGATTCTCGGCCGGTAATTATTGTAGTCATACTCCGATGAAATGCTGCACGGAATCACAAGGTGCTCGTCCCGGTCCTGAAGGACGCCGTTTTCAAATGTAAATGTCTGTCTGAAGATCATGGAGTCCATATCCGCAGGAGAGGAATTTCCGCCGAAACAGAAATTTCCCAGGCTGTAGCAGATATATACGCCGTTATAGCTGTCAACGCCCTGAACCCGGTGGGGATGGTGTCCCAGAACCAGGTTCGCTCCCGACAGTACCGCCTCCCGCGCAAGCTCTATCTGGATATCATTTGTCTCATAAAAGCCTTCGTCTCCCCAGTGGAAGCTGACGATAATCAGCTGCGCGCCGCGGTCCTTGACGGCCTGGATTTCCTGTCTCATCAAATACACGCAGTCAAACTCGCTTTCGAGCTCATAGATTCCGACGAGACCGATTTTAATCCCCTTGATCTCGATCACCTGGCTGCGGTCATAACCGAAGGAAACGATTCCGGCATCCTCCAGCACTTTTTTCGTCTCCTCATACGCCTCCTCGCCGTAATCGAAACTGTGGTTATTAGCCAGATCAACGGCTTCGACGCTTCCTTCCGTTAATATTTTTACATACTCGGGATCTCCGCGGAACGCATACGTTTTATCTGCCCTTTCTCCGCTTCGCGCCAGCGTTCCCTCGCAGTTGACAATCGTGAGGTCATCCGTAGCAAATACATCCCTTACGTTCGAAAGGAACCAGGCAGGATCTCCTACCTCGTCATACTTCGCGAAGAAGCTCAGATCGTAATCCATACTGTCGTCGCTTGCGAGCGTACAGTCACCCGCCGCGCTCACTGTAATCGTAACCTCCCCTTCCGGAGGAACGTATTCTGCCGCGCTTTCCACAGAAACCGCCGCGCTGTCCGCCGGCAGCTCCGCAGAAGCAACATCCTCGGCCACTGACGCAGCCGCTGCTTCCGCCGCGGATTCCGAAAGAACTTCAGCAACGCTTCCTGTTTCAGCCACGGCTTCGCCGGAAGTGCCGGCCGGAGCGGGGCCGGCGCTGTTTTTCCCCTTGTTGACGTTAAGGAGGATGAGAACCAAAATAAGAGCGCCTATTATCGTTCCCAGAAACCGAACTATTCTATTGTTCAATACCGGAGCAAGGATTGCTTTCAATTTTTCCATCCTGCAGGACTCCCGTCATTTATTTCTGTTTTCGATATTTTATCACCCATTCCGCCGCTTGTCATCCGGATGAACCCGTAATACGGCAATAAAAAACTGCGCTTCTGCTTGGACTCGCGTCCCCGCTCGTCCAGGGCCAGGTATGGCTCGCACTAAACTCGGCCTGCGCTTCTGCTGGGCCTCGCTAAGTGCTCCTGCTCACGCGCCCGGGCGCTCGGGTTTGTTACTTCGCTTTATGCAAAACAAAAGGACCATCTTTCGATGATCCTTTTGTTTCGCGGAGAGTGAGGGATTCGAACCCTCGCGCCCGTAAACGGACGACCGCATTTCGAGTGCGGCTCGTTATGACCACTTCGATAACTCT
>CADBRO010000114.1 GCA_902797075.1 uncultured Lachnospiraceae bacterium | reverse complement strand
TCAAAAATTTTTTTACAACCCCTTATTAATTATTTATACTCCCCTGAAAGGGCTCTGTCGGCTCCCCCGGCAGGGCTCTTTCAACTTGTATGGGTTTAACGGAAAGGACTTCCGGAAATGTCAGAGATGATCTATATCGCGCCGTGCCATTTCGGTCTTGAAGCGGTTCTGAAGAGGGAAATCACGGATCTGGGATACCGCGTCACGCAGGTGGAAGACGGCCGTGTGAAATTCGCCGGCGATGGCTTTGCGGTAGCCAGGGCAAACCTGAATCTCCGCTGTACCGAGCGCGTTCTCCTCGAAGTCGGAGAGTTTAAGGCGCTTTCGTTTGACGAGCTGTTTGAAGAGACAAAGAAAATACCCTGGGAGGAATACCTGCCGGAAAATGCGAAGTTCTGGGTTTCGAAGGTATCTTCCATAAAGAGTGTGCTGCATTCCCCATCCGACGTGCAGTCCATCATGAAAAAGGCGATGGTCGAGCGGATGAAGGCGCACACGGGAATCTCCTGGTTTCCGGAAGACGGGGCCTCTTATCCGCTCAGGGTCGCGATACGAAAAGACATCGTGACAGTCGGCCTTGATACAACCGGAGCTTCGCTCCATAAAAGGGGATACCGGGTCTCGCCCGTGATCGCTCCGATTTCAGAGACGCTGGCTGCATCGCTGATTGCGCTCACTCCGTGGAAGCCGGACAGGATCCTTGTGGATCCTTTCTGCGGATCAGGGACGATTCCCATCGAAGCCGCGATGATCGCGAAGCGCATCGCGCCGGGCATGAACCGCCGTTTTCTCGCGGAAGAGTGGGGGACGGTCCTTCCGCGGGGATCCTTCAAAAAAGCCAGGGAGGAAGCGAAGTCCAATGTGATACAGAATCCGGTCCGGCCGGATATCCAGGGTTACGACATCGACGACCGGGCGGTCAGGTTCGCGAGGGAAAATGCGGAAGCTGCCGGCGTGGCCGGTCTTATACATTTTCAAAGGCGTGCCGTGAAGGATCTGAGCCATCCGGGTAAATACGGATTTATCATAACGAATCCTCCGTACGGCGAGCGGCTTGCCGACCGCGAGGCGCTTCCCGGGCTGTATAAGCAGATCGGTGAAGCATACGAAAGGCTTGATTCCTGGTCCATGTATCTGATATCTTCTTATAGAAATGCAGAAAGGGACATCGGGCGGAAGGCCTCCAAAAACAGGAAGATCTACAACGGCATGCTGGAAAGTTATGTCTACCAGTATCTCGGCCCGAAGCCGCCGGGAAGATCCGGCTTGGAGCAGCACAGGGGAGAACATCAATGAACAGGGAAATCAGAATCATATTTGCGACCGGAAATGAGGGAAAGATCCGCGAGATCCATAAAATCTTAGGTGACGCGGGGATTAAGGTTGTCACCATGAAAGAGGCGGGAATCGATGTTCCCATCGAAGAAAACGGAAGCACGTTCCTTGAAAATGCGCTGATCAAGGCGCGGACCATCGCGTCTGCAAGCGGTGAAATCACCATGTCCGACGACTCGGGACTTGTGGTGGACGCGCTGGGCGGCGAGCCGGGGATTTATTCCGCCAGATGGCTGGGCGAGGATACCTCTTATCATATTAAAAATACGGAAATTCTGCGCCGCCTGGAAGGCGTGCCGGATGAGAAGCGGAGCGCCAGATTTATCTGCGCCTGTGCCTGCGTATTTCCGGACGGCAGGGAGCTTACCGCCGAAGGAGTTTTTGAGGGCCGGATCGGATATGAAGAAAAAGGAGAAAACGGATTCGGATACGATCCGATTTTCTATGTTCCCTCCGAGGGAAAATACTCAGCCGAGCTTACGCCGGAACAGAAAAATGCCTTGAGCCACAGAGGACAGGCGCTTCGCAGCATGAAAGAGCAGCTGAGCACATACCTTTTGGCACTTAAAGATCCGGAAGGAAAATAAAGGGTATGCGGATACTGGTTGTCAGCGACACGCACGGGCGGAGACGGGAAATAGAAGCCGTAATCAAAAAGACGAAACCTTTCGATTACCTGATTCACGCGGGTGACGCCGAAGGTCTTGAGGATGAGATCGCCTCTCATGCCGGGTGCCCGTCGATGTTCGTGAAAGGAAACAATGATTATTATACGGAGTGCCCGTATGACGCTGTCGTGGAGGCAGGCGGGAAAAGAATTTTTGTTACGCACGGACATAGGTACGGCGTATCCTGGGACGTGGCGGCGCTAAAGGAAGCGGCGCTTTTGAGAGAGTGTTCCATCGCCGTCTTCGGTCATACGCACGTTCCGATGATCGATCTTTCCGATGACAGGGTCGCGCTGATCAATCCCGGAAGCCTTGCTTATCCCAGACAGGAGGGGAGAAAACCCACGTATATCATGATCGATATCGACCGTTTCGGAGAGGCGCATTTTACATTAAATAATTTAAAAAGATTTTGTTGACAAAAGCAGGACTCACACATATAATTATCTATGCGCGATTTAAGAAAGCGTTTTGATAAATCATAGACGGTGACGGGGTGTGGCTCAGCTTGGCTAGAGCGCCTGCTTTGGGAGCAGGAAGCCGCAGGTTCGAATCCTGTCACCCCGATTTATACCAGATTATGCGGGTGTAGTTCAATGGTAGAACACTAGCCTTCCAAGCTAGACACGTGGGTTCGATTCCCATCACCCGCTTCTCATTTTTTTT
>CADBRO010000113.1 GCA_902797075.1 uncultured Lachnospiraceae bacterium | reverse complement strand
TGCGCGACTACGACGCCGAAAAGGCCCAGTCAGCCTCATTTTCAACCTTCGCAGCCCTGTGTATCGACAGACAGATGCTGAACGCGATCGAGGCGTCGCAGAGAGAAAAGAACCGGCCGCTGAACACGTCGCTTCTTCTTTCAGACGAAGAGTGGGATCATGTGATACGGCGGATGGCGGAGAGCCCGGAGACGATTGTCATCGATCAGGAAGTGAACGACGAGAAGCTGAGAAAGCTTTGGGAGATGCTGAGTCCCATGGAGCGCAAGGTTCTGGGACTTTATGTTTCCGGCCTTGAGTACAGGGAGATCGCGGAGGCTCTCGGGAAATCGCCGAAATCCATCGATAACGCCCTGCAGAGAATCAGAAAAAAGTCAGCGGAAAGAACCGCTGGAATCAAAAAAGAGAACCTGTGATTCAGGTTCCCTTTTTCTTTTTCACGTATAATTTGAAGTCGTAAGGCCCGATGGTAACCGTCTTGTCTTCCCGGTAACCTTCGAACTTCAGATTTTTCGTCGTCGTGACGAAGGCGTCGTGCTTTTGGGCTTCCGCCATCGCATATTCGATGTTGTAGTCGTTGATATCCGACCAGTCTGTCATGAAGCAGATGTTATCCCATCGCAGCTGGTACCAGAGCTCGGGTACGCAGTAGCCGAAACCGAAGGTATTTTCCGGCATGGTCTGCTTCAGCTCTTCGAGTCCGATCACGTAGTTGTCCTTCTGCCAGGATGAATCTGCGCGGTAGTCGTAGCAGACTTCGATGTACATCATTCCCTCGACCGCCATCCAGACCAGTCCGAAAAAGAGGATGGACGATACGGAACAGCGGAAAAACGAAAGCGGAGCAGAAAGCATTTTTTTCCAGTTGTCTCTCCGGACAGTAAGCGCGTACTGTCCCCACGCCGCCAGCAGCATCACCATCTGGATGTGGGCGATCGACATATTGCTGTACGCCGCCCTGTTGATAAAATAAATCAGCGAGGAAAGACCTGACAGCGCGGCAGCGAAGCGCAGAGTGTCGGTTTCTTTATCCTCCGACGATCCCGAAAGCCGTTTTTCAAGCATGATGAGCGCCGTAAAGAAAAACAGCAGGATCTGGAAGAAGTAGAGAAATTTTACCGACGGCAGAGGAACCCTCAGGTTGTCCACGTCGTAGGTGCCGGACATCAGCGGATAGATAAAGAGCCTTATGGAATTGACGCTTCCTCCCGTAAGAAGATTATAAATATTTACGATACCGTAAGCGCCGGCCAGGCAGACAACGCCGTAGATTACCGCGCGGAGGAGCGCGATAAACGTTCCTTTTGAGAACAGCTTCCTTCCATAGAGTGCACGGTATACCATGACCGCCGCGCATACCGCGACGCTGAAAAGGCCGGTTTCAAAATTCCAGATGACGGCACAGATTCCGCAGGCATATTCGAGCACTGCCGAAAGGATACGGAGTTTCTTTGATTTTTCCGCGTAATATTCGCCGAAGGTGATGACCGCAAGCATCAGCATCGGGAACAGAAGGCGGAGCGGATTGATCTGGAAGTACTGTCCCCTCCGGGTGAATATCGTCGTCGTTCCCGTGATGGCCGCGAGCGTAAAGATATAGACGCTGTCGCGGCGGATCATTTTCGAGGCGCAGAAAAATGCAGAAAGAAATGCGATAAATGTAAACGCCGCGATGGAGAGCATGATGCCGGTGAGGTCGTTTCCGAGTATTTTGACAACCGGCAGAAAGAGCAGTCCGTAATGCCCGTAAATGCTGCAGTTAAGCTCGCTGTAGGGCTGCAGATGCGCCACATTTACAATACTGTTGAGAACCGCGTGAATGTGCGGAACGCCGGCGCCGTTGTCGTTGAAAATATTCGGACACCAGGTAGCGACGGCATTGATTCCCGCAAAGAGCACTGCGGTTCCGATGCGGAACGCCAGGTTCTTACGTGTGTTTTCTCTCGAAAGCGTAAAAAGAAAGATGCCTGCCGCCAGGAATATACCTGCGAAATAGATGCGGTGGCTGACTTCCTGGCGCAGGAAAGTCTGGGACGCGGTACCGGGCCAGAGATTGTTCTCATTGATATAAATCTCATAGATGAGAAGCAAAATACCGCAGGAGGCTGCTCCGTATACGGCGTACAAAAATGCGGAGACCGCTTTCCCGGCGGCGCTGCCGTTTCCGGAAGCGGCTGCGGCTGCATTTCTTTCAGCTTTCTTATAGATCAGACGGGATATACCCGTTAAAATCAGCCACAGAACGAAGGCCAGCCCGAGAGCTGCAACATAAGTAAAGAGGTTAAAATTGATGCCCTTAATGGCGCCTTCCGCGTTATAGGCGGAAGCGGAGGCCTTTTCGAAAACGACTGCCAGAAAACAGCCGAGGGCGATATAGATCAGATGGGACAGATGTCCGTCTGTTTTTTTCATGTATCGTGTCCTTCCGGAATAATAGTTATAAAACGATACTATTATAATTGAACCGGAGTCAAAATGCATCTGTGAAATCTTTTTGAACCTCTCTTCCTGTTCCTTGACAGCACAAAATGATGATGTTATAGTTCAAATAGAACAAATATCACAAATAAAGAGAGGTAAGCGAAGGCCATGAAAAAAGACTATTATGAGGTGCTGGGAGTCGGCAGGGATGCTGACGCGGCAAAACTGAAATCGGCCTATCGCCGGCTTGCGAAAAAATACCATCCGGACGCGAATCCGGGAAACAAAGACGCGGAACAGAAATTCAAGGAGGCCGGCGAAGCGTATGCCGTCTTAAGCGATCCGGAGAAGAGAAAGCTTTACGACGCCTACGGGTTCGCCGCGTTTGACGGAACCGGAACATACGGCCGCGGCAATTACGGATATGATCAGGGAGGAGACGGAGTATTCCGTTCGTTTCATTTTGACGGAAATGATGCAGAGGATCTTTTCAGAAGCATGTTCGGAGACGTTTTCGGCGGATTCGGCGCGCAGAGGGATCCGGATCTTCACGCGTCCCTTTCAATCAGCCTCAGGGAGGCCTGCCTCGGCACGGATAAGCAGATCCGGATACAGGATGAAAGCAAACCGGGAGGCAGCTCGGTTCTTCAGGTGAAGATTCCTGCCGGTATCGATGAGGGGCAGACGATCCGCCTGCGGGGCAGGGGAAGAAGGCAAAATGGCGGCAGATGCGGAGATCTTCTGATCGATATCCACGTCGAGCCGGATGAGATGTTCAGCCGGAAGGGACTCGATATTTATACCACGGCAAAGATACCATTTACAACAGCTGCCCTCGGAGGTGAAGCGCTGTTCCCGACACTTTACGGCAACGTTATGTGCAGGATACCGGAAGGTACCCAGTCGGGAAGCAGGATCAGAATAAGAGGAAAGGGAATCAGAAAAAACGGAAATAACCATACGGCCGGAGATGAATATGTCGAGATCATGATTGACGTGCCGAGAGGGCTTTCGGCTGCTGAGAAGCGGAAGCTCGCTGAATTCGATGACCTGATGGCCGGCAGAAGAAAAGCGGCGTCATAAGGCATTTCCAAAGGAAAGAGACAGCGTCCCAAACGGGACGCTGTATTTTTTGAAAGTAATTCATATAAATCCTATTGACAAGGTATGGTTACGGTGATAGTATGATCACACGCAAAGAAATACCCCGAAGAGGAGTGATGAATTATGAGCAAGTACAGATTTGAAACCCTTCAGCTTCACGTAGGACAGGAGACGGCGGATCTCGCAACTGATTCCCGCGCAGTTCCGATCTACCAGACAACCTCTTATGTATTTCATAACAGTCAGCATGCTGCAGACCGTTTCGGCCTTGCTGATCCGGGAAATATTTACGGCAGGCTTACAAATTCCACTCAGGACGTTCTCGAGAAGAGAATGGCTGCCCTGGAAGGAGGAAGCGCAGCACTGGCTGTAGCATCCGGAGCGGCGGCGATCACGTATACGATCGAGGCGCTCGCGGCAAACGGAGGCCATATCGTCGCGCAGAAGACCATCTACGGAGGAAGCTTCAATCTTCTGTCCCATACGCTTCCCCAGTACGGGGTTGAGACGACCTTTGTTGACGTCCACAACCTGCAGGAAGTGGAAGACGCCATCAGGGACAACACGAGGGCAATCTATCTGGAAACGCTCGGAAATCCCAACAGTGATATCCCGGATATCGACGCAGTCGCAGAAATCGCCCACAAACACGGGCTGCCTCTCGTCATAGACAATACTTTCGGCACGCCGTACCTCATAAGGCCCATCGAACACGGAGCGGATATCGTCGTTCATTCTGCCACAAAATTCATCGGCGGACACGGAACCACCCTTGGAGGCATCATCGTCGAGTCCGGAAAATTTGACTGGAAAGCCTCCGGAAAGTATCCGAATATAGCCGAGCCGAATCCGAGCTATCACGGAGTTTCATTTTATGACGCCGTGGGACCGGCAGCCTTCGTAACCTATATCCGGGCGATTCTTCTTCGGGATACCGGGGCCGCGATTTCACCGTTTAACGCATTTCTTCTGCTTCAGGGCATCGAAACACTCTCCCTCAGACTGGAAAGACACGCAGAAAATACGGCGGCGGTTGTCAAATACTTAAGCAGTCATCCGCTGGTCGAAAAAGTAAACCATCCGTCGCTGCCGGATCATCCGGATCACAAGCTCTATGAAGCGTATTTCCCCAACGGGGGCGCGTCGATCTTTACCTTTGAAATAAAGGGCGGAAGAGAAGAAGCGTGGAAATTCATCGATAATCTGAAAATCTTCTCGCTGCTGGCAAATGTTGCCGACGTAAAGAGTCTCGTGATTCATCCCGCGTCGACGACACATTCCCAGCTGACGGAGGAAGAACTCCTCGATCAGGGAATCTGTCAGAATACGATCAGATTATCCATCGGAACGGAGCATATCGACGATATTATCGCTGACCTTGAAAATGGGTTCGCGTCATTAAAGTGAAGGGAGAACTGTCATGGCAGGAATTTACAAAGGAGTACTCGGACTCGTAGGAAACACGCCGCTGGTAGAGGTGGTGAATATTGAGAAGAAGCTGGAGCTTCAGGCAAAGGTCCTGGTAAAGCTGGAATATTTTAATCCGGCGGGCAGCGTCAAGGACAGAATCGCCAAAGCGATGATCGAAGACGCGGAAGAAAAAGGTCTGCTTCATGAGGGATCCGTTATTATCGAACCGACCTCCGGCAATACCGGAATCGGCCTCGCTTCGGCATCCGCGGCGAAGGGATACAGGATCATCCTGACCATGCCGGAGACGATGAGCGTCGAAAGAAGAAGTATTCTTGCGGCCTACGGCGCTGAAATCGTGCTGACGGAGGGCTCGAAGGGCATGAAGGGGGCGATCGCAAAGGCAGAAGAGCTCGCCGCTGAGATTCCGGACAGCTTTATTCCGGGACAGTTCGTTAATCCGGCAAATCCGAGGATCCACAGAGAAACAACCGGACCGGAGATCTGGCGTGACACGGACGGAAAGGTCGATATTTTCATCGCCGGCGTCGGGACGGGAGGAACCGTGACCGGAACCGGGGAATATCTGAAATCCCAAAATCCTGAGATAAAGGTTGTCGCGCTTGAACCGGAGGATTCTCCGGTGCTCAGCGAGGGCAGGGCCGGATCCCATAAGATCCAGGGAATCGGAGCCGGATTTGTGCCGGACGTCCTCAATACGAAGATTTACGACGAGGTTTTCAGAGCCCCGAATGAGGCTGCTTTCGAGACGGCGAAGCTTCTCGCGAAGATCGAGGGAATCTCTGTCGGCATCTCCTCCGGCGCGGCGCTCTACGGCGCGATCGAGCTGGCGAAACGGCCGGAGAACAAGGGAAAAGTCATCGTGGCGCTTCTGCCGGACAGCGGCGACAGATATTATTCGACAGCGCTGTTTTCATGATAGCAGCTCGTCCATATCGACAGGGATCAGGATCAGCAGACCCCTCTGGTATACTCAGAAAGAACCGTGTACAAAAAACGATAGCCGTTTTTTGCACACGGTTCTTTCTTTACTTTGGATAATGACAAAAAAAGTGCACAAGTAATAGGGACAATGGAAGGTGAGAATCTGTTTTAGAGAATAGAATTATCACAGAAGCCGATCAACGGAACTTTTTTGATTCAGCAAAGCGCGCTCTGTAACAATAAGGTTCCTGACTGGTTAAAATAATGGACGGAAAGATAATATCAGAAAGGAAGTATCGTTATGGGCCATATCGCAGCCATAACGAGAAAAGGCGAACTTATGGAAAAACAGCTTTCAAGGAAGAGTATTGTCAGTTATGCTCTCGGAGATCTGGCCAGCCAGCTTGTATGGACATATGTCGGTATGTATCTGACAGTGTACTATCTGGATGTAGTTGGTCTTGCTCCTGCGGTTGCT
>CADBRO010000112.1 GCA_902797075.1 uncultured Lachnospiraceae bacterium | reverse complement strand
GAGAGTGAGGGATTCGAACCCTCGCGCCCGTAAACGGACGACCGCATTTCGAGTGCGGCTCGTTATGACCACTTCGATAACTCTCCAGAATAAAAACTATTCAGTTTGTCCGGATACATCCGGAGATATGCGCTTCGCCTTCGCGCTCTGCCGGAGCGTCCTGAAAAACTGCTTGAGAAGGGAACTGCACTCCTCCCCCAGTATGCCGCTTCTTATCTCCACCTGATGATTAAAACCGGGTTCTTCAAGAAGGTTGAGAACCGAGCCCGCGCATCCGGCCTTAGGATTCATACACCCGATCACGCAAACCGGGATTCTCGCCTGCACAATTGCTCCGGCACACATCGGACAGGGCTCGAGCGTCACATAAATCGTACAGTCCTCAAGCCTCCAGTCTCCGACCTTTTTCATCGCCTTCCGCATCGCAATCAGCTCAGCGTGAGCCAGTGTGTTTTTGTCAGTGTTTCTCCGGTTATAGCCCCTCGCAATGATTTTCCCGTCCCGGACAATCACGCATCCGATCGGTGTTTCATCGAGTGAACAGGCTTTTTTCGCCTGTTTGACCGCTTCCAGCATGAATCTTTCATCTGTATCCATACCCGAGTATTATAATCGAGAGTTCCGGGATTTGCAACATTGATTTAAAAATCTGCTTTGCAAATCAGTACTGCTCTGCTATGATAAACAATGTTGCAAATCGGGCGGCAGCTGTATTATATGCGGAGTAGTCCATGGATAATGCGTTTTCACCGGTTGTCAAAGTGACAATCCGGAAAAATGACACAAAATTCTTTGGTCCCGGCGTTGCGGAGCTCCTGGAACTGATTGATTCCGAGGGGTCCGTGAAGGACGCATGCCGGGCGATGGGTATTTCCTACTCAAAAGGGAGGACCATTCTCCGGCGGGCGGAAGAAATGCTTGGAGTAACTCTTTTCAACATACAGCACGGCGGTCTGGGCGGAGGGGCAGCCGCTCTTACGGACAGTGCCCGCTCAATCGTCAGCAGCTACAAAGCGTTCGAAAAAGACGTAAAAAACTACGCGCATGACAGTTTCGCAAGGTTTTTTCCTGAAGATCCGAAACTGTTATAAAAATAAGCGGCGGCACCGGCATACAGGCAGCCCATGAGTTTGAAGCCATCCTCATGTAAATCAAAACCACGGGAGAAATCATGAAAAGCAAAACAGCACTCTTTATCACTGAATCTGCAGCCATCGCTGCGCTTTACGTTGTACTGACCATGGCTTTCGCGCCGATTTCCTTCGGTCAGTCCGGCATCGACGTCAGAATCGCTGAAGCGCTCGTCATCCTGCCTTATTTTACGCCGGCCGCAATACCGGGTCTGGCCGTCGGATGCGTGATCGCGAACGTCATCGGCGGCGGAATTATCTGGGATATCATCTTCGGAAGCTGCGCCACCCTGATCGGAGCGGTCATCGGATATCTGCTTAGAAAAAACAGGTGGCTGGTCCCGATTCCTGCGGTAGCTGCCAATACTCTGATCATTCCTTTTATTCTCTATTACGGCTACGGAGTGAATCTTCCGATTCCGATGCTGATGCTTTCCGTCGGAGTCGGCGAATTCATAAGCGCCTTCGTTCTCGGAGAAATTCTTCTTACCGCACTCGCTCCGAGAAAGAAATTCATCTTCCGGTCCGTCAGCGAATAAAGTTCAAGCGGGGATCCCATACGGATCCCCGCTTTTCATATTCTGCGCTCAGCCTGTCATCCCGAAACCAGGATACAGGTAAAGATGATCTCTCCGTCCTTCCAAGTGACGGAAATACTGCCGCCGTACTGCTGACAGATACTCTCCGCAATCGAAAGACCGATTCCAAATCCGCCCTTATCCGTATTATGGGATTCGTCCTCGCGGTAAAAGCGCTCGAAGTAGCGGCTGTAATCCGCATTCTGGCCTTCCTTGAACGAGTTTGAAACCACTAGCCGTATCGTTTTTCCTTTGCGGATGGAATCGAGCTTCACCCGGATTGTTCCCTGATCGTCACAGTACTTGAAAGCGTTGTCGATCAGAAGTGAGGCGAGCTGACGGATTTTGCTCTCGTCCGCGACCATTTTGATATCCCGCGCAATCTGGATATCGAGAACCTTCTGATCCTGCTGCGCCAGGGATTCATACGGCCGCACAGTTTCCTCGACTCCGGAGGAAACATCGATTTCTCCCATAACGCTCCGATCCTCTCTCTCCTGGGCTCTGGAAATCATGACAAGGTTCGCCACAAGGCCGCTCAGCCTGTCGATCTGACGCATCGTTGACTGCGTCCACTCGTTTGACCCGTTAAGCATTTCCTCGATTTCGGTATTTGCCCGGATCACCGCCAGCGGCGTCTTCAGTTCATGACTCGCGTTTGTGACGAACTGCTTCTGCCTCCTCAGGTTTTCAATCTCGGGCCTGATTGCGCGGTTTGAGAAGAGATTTACGAGAATAAAGGTAATGATCAGTCCCGCCGCGGCAATAAGAAGCGTATAGGTCAGAATTCTGATATTGGTATTTATCTGTGTTCTGCAGTAAAGGAACGCGACGATCGTCGTTCCCTCCGCTGTTTTTGCCCGCTGGTAATAGTAATATCCGTAGTGCCCGTCCGTCGTGCGTTCGCCAAGAGCCCTTCTGGCCAGCTGGTGCGCCTCGTAGCTGCTGACAGCTGCAATATTCTTCAGATTAGAGCTTAAAATCCTGCCCTGCTCATCGAAAATAACCGAGAAATACCTGGTAGAGTACCTGAACTCTGGTGAGAAATCAATAAGTTCGGATTCCGAGACGTTCTTGCGCTGATCCTTTTTCTCCCCATCATCGGGCAAAGAAACGGAGGACTCCGGCATACTCTCCGAAAGTATCCCGGTAAGCTCCCGGGAAGAATCCCCGGGCATCCCGCCCTCATTCTGAATCAGATAGGACAGCACAAGCCGTATCTGATAATGCGTCGACAGAAAGTTTGCCAGATTGATGCTTCCTCCCATAAACAGCATTACAAGAAAATACGTTACGGTAGATATGAGTATGAATTTCTTCCGCAGCGCCCGGATCGCTCTCAGATTCATGCGTTAATTTGCCTCCAGATGAAAACTGCCGCCGCGGTTTCCTACTATGACAGTCCTTGAGTCAATGGACTGAAGCTTGCCTTTCAGATACGAAATATACAGCCATACCGTATCCTCCGGAACATCCGGTTCGCCTTCCCACACATGTTCGAGCAAATATCCGGTATCCAGTTCCCGTCCCTGCTTCATCATCAGAAGCTGCATCAGCTCGAACTCCTTATTCGAGAGTCTGACAGAATTTCCCGAGCTCAGCTCATAGCTCTCCGTATTCAGGATTACGTCCTCAAACCGCAGTTCCTTTACCGTCTGTGAAGCGCGCCGCCTTGTCATCGAACGCACCCGCGCGAGGAGCTCTTTCATCGCGAACGGCTTCGTCAGATAATCATCCGCACCGGCGTCGAGCCCGGTCACCCGGTCGTCGACTTCAGCCCTTGCCGTCAGCAAAAGCACCGGAGTATCAATATTCATCGCACGGGTTTCCCGAAGAACCGTGAGTCCGTCTTTTCCCGGCATCATAATATCGAGGACAATCGCGTCATATTCATTCTCCTCAATAAACTTCATTGCTTCAAGTCCGTCGAAAGCGGAATCCACCTGATACTGTTCGTGTGTAAAAACGGCAGTCAGCGCCCGGTTCAGATCTCTCGTATCCTCTGCGATCAAAAGCTTCATGTCCACAAATCTCCTTCACCGTATATCATGTCCCGGATTGTCTGCATGGAAACATCCGTGGACGCCAGTTCATCCGCGCACCGCTTCAGTTCGCTGGCGATCAGGGTATCATTTGCCGTTGCGTTCTTCTTGTATCGCAGCTGGTGCTCAAGAGCAGCCCAGGTATCCATGGAAATCGTTCGAAGCTGTACTTCCACGTAGTATTTTCCGTCCGCCAGCAGTATCATATGATAGCTGCGGTATCCGTTCGACTTTGCATGCCGTATATAATCTTTTTCGTACACTATTCTGGTGTTCCGGAACTCGGCTATCCGGTCCCTGATCGCATAAATATCGCTGATAAATCCGCAGACGATCCGGATTCCGATCGCATCATGAATCAGGCGCAGGGCGGCGTGCGGGGTTTCAGGCAGTCTCCTGTTCCGGCACTTTTCCCGCATGCTTTCTTCCGATTTGATCCTGGCAAGACAATGATCCACCGGATCCTTGCCTCTCAGCTCGATCATGCTCTTCCTGACTTCATCTATCTGTGACAGGATGTCCTCCATGACAACCTTCATGTCCTCGAGGTGGCCGCCGTAAATGCTGTTTCCCTGATATGGGAGCGGCTCCGCGACACTCTTTGTAATCGATTCAGACTCGTTCATGGTTTCTCCCGGCCCTCAGCCGGTTTTTGTCAGACAATGTACGGGATAACCCGCTGTTACATTTTAAGTATACATCACCTGCGCGGAACTGTCTGTGAAAATTTAATAAACACTTCGCTTCTCAGAGACATTCTCCTGTGTAAAATGTGGAAATCAGGCATGGCTTGTGAGATAATATCCACGTAGAAAAATCTGATTTAAATCGAGGATACTCTATTGGAACATAACATTCATACCCTTCTGAAAAAACTCGCCGAAGGAACTGTTTCAGTTGAAGAGGCGGAGCTTGCGCTTAAGGCAGCCCCGTTTGTCGATCTTGGATTCGCAAAAGTGGACATGCACAGGAAAATCCGCCAGGGAGCAGGCGAAGTCATCTACGGCGCCGGCAAGACGGCTGAGGAGATCAGCGACATTATCAGCGCCATGCAAAGCCACGGTCAGGAGCACATCCTGATTACTCGCCTTTCAGAGGAGAAATACAGCGCACTCGCTCCGTCGCTTGGGCAGAATGCCGTTTATAACGCACGCGCCGGGCTCTGTGTAATCGGCGGCACTGTCAGACCGGACGGACTTGGCAAAATCGTCGTCGCCACAGGAGGCACGAGTGACATCCCCGTCGCTGAAGAAGCGGCCGCAACCGCTGAATTTCTGGGAAATGAGGTGCTGCGTCTCTACGACGTCGGCGTAGCCGGTCTTCACCGTCTTCTTCCGCATGTCGAAGAGCTAATGAGCGCAAATGTCATCATCGCAATTGCGGGAATGGAAGGCGCTCTCGCCAGTGTCGTCGGCGGTCTTGCTGACTGCCCCGTGATCGCGGTCCCGACCAGCGTCGGATACGGCGCGTCCTTCGGCGGATTGTCCGCACTTCTTTCGATGCTGAATTCCTGCGCCAGCGGGGTTTCCGTCGTAAATATTGACAACGGGTTCGGCGCCGCCTTTATCGCAAGCCGCATCAACCACCCGAAAATGCACACAAAAAAAGCATGACGGCTGCTGCCTCATGCTTTATAAACTGCTGACAGATTCTTCAGAATGCCTTCCGCGACTTTCGGCTTATTCATCGAATAGACATGGATGTGATTAATGCCGTTTGCAATCAGATCGATAATCTGGTCCGTGGCGTAGATGATTCCGACCTGCTGCATTGCTTCCGGATCATCTCCGAACCGATCCACGATCGCGGCAAAGCGGGCCGGAACATTTGTACCTGACATGGCCACCGAGCGGGAAAGCTGTTTCTTGTTTGTAATCGGCATGATTCCCGGTATGATCGGTACGCGGATGCCGGCCTCCCTCGCACGGTAGAGGAAATTGTAAAAGATATTGTTATCGAAGAACATCTGAGTCGTGAGAAAATCACAGCCGGCATCCACTTTCTCCCGGAGATAG